>NZ_LZKF01000051.1:0-821 GCF_001672665.1 Mycobacterium sp. E2238
TCCAGCGCGGCGTGGTAGGCCCGCGGGGGTGACGTGGCCGCCAGTTCGGTCAAGCCGTAGACGAGCGCGTACACGGCTTCGACGATGCTGTCCCGATCCTGCCGGTGCGCGAGTTCGCCTCGCCGATAGGCATCGTCGACGACGCCCTCGATGATCTCTCGGAATGCCTGAAACCGCGCGCCCCCCGCGAACCGCGAATCGGCGTCGGCCACGCCCTCGGCGCGGATCACCCACTCGAAGGCGGCGAGATCCGGATACTCGCGCATCAGCCGGCCCGATTCGTCGAGCACCGCCTCGATCTGATCGATGGCGGTCCCGGGGCCCGCGGCGGCCGCCCGCAGCCGGGGCAACGCGACGTCGGTGCGTGCCGCGATCGCGGCCTTGATCAACTCGGCCTTGTTCGGAAAGTAGTTGTACAGGCTGGCGCTCGTGACGTTCGCGGTGCGAGCGATCTCACGGATGGTGGCTCGCGAGTATCCCACCGTGGCCACACACCGCATCGCCGCGGCGATGATGCGCGAACGCGTCTGCTCCCCGTCGGCGCCCACCGGGCGGCCCAATTGCGACGGTGCGACGCTCATGCCGCGCGGAACCCGCCGCGGGCCGGTCCATCACACACTGCGCACCTCCGCGCGGAAGCCGGAACTAATCGATCACTCGATTATATTCGACGGTGTCGGGCACGAGAGCCGGCGGACAGGACGCGCGAGTGGGGAGAGCACGGTGACGCGGGCGCAGCGTGGGCGCCCGGTCGGCGCCAGCGGCGAGGAGACCCGCCGGCGGATCATCGTCGCCGCCATGCGCTGTGTGGCCACGGTGGG
>NZ_LZKF01000052.1:0-3244 GCF_001672665.1 Mycobacterium sp. E2238
CGCCGCCCGCGCCTCCTGCTCGAGGGCTTCCATGGTCTCGTGAGGGCCGTTGATCACGCAGCGGATCATCCAGCGGTAGCCGTCGACCCCGATGAAGCGCACCGCACCGGAGGCGGAGCCGACCACCTCGCGGCCCCAGGGGCCGTCCTTGATGCTGACTTTGGCCGAGTCCTTGCGCAGCGAATCCGCGAGTTCGCCGGCCACTTCGCGCCATAGGCCGCCCGTCTTCGGTGCCGCGTACGCCGCGATGGTGAAGCGGCCGTTGGGCGTGACGACCCACACGGCGCTGGGAACGCCGGTCTCGGTCAGTTCGACCTGCAGCTGGCCCGCCTCCGGCATCGGAATGAGCACTGAGCCGAGGTCCAGGCGCGCTACCTCGGCGACCGACGGGTCCTCGAAATCATCGATGTCGAACGGGCCCTCGAGTTCGTCGTCGAACTCCTCGTCGATCGGGTCGGCGGCGGGTGCCGCGTCGACCGGCTCGTCGCGGTCGTCATTGCTTCTGTTAAGTGCCATCACAAACTCGCATGTCCGCCGGAGGAACCGTGGCCACCGTCGCCACGGGATGTGTCGGCCAGCCCGGCCTCGTCGAACGACGACACCTCGACCAGCTCGACCAGCTCGACCCGCTGCACGAGCAGCTGGGCGATGCGGTCGCCACGGTGCACCACGATGGGCTCGGCGGGATCGAGGTTGATCAGCGCGACCTTGATCTCGCCGCGATAGCCCGCGTCGATGGTCCCCGGACTGTTGACGATCGAAAGCCCCACGCGCGACGCCAATCCCGAACGCGGGTGCACCAACCCGACCATCCCGAACGGGATCGCGACGGCCACGCCCGTGCGGACCAGGGCGCGTCGCCCGGGTTCCAGCTTGAGATCTTCCGCGCTGTAGAGGTCCACGCCGGCGTCGCCTTGGTGAGCGCGCGTGGGCAGTGGAAGCTCGGGATCAAGACGGACGATGGCGAGACTGGTCGACACGGGGCCACAGATTACCCTTGACTGCGTGTCCGGTACGCGCGTCGCGCCGCACAGTGTGCGATATCGCGAACGACTGTGGGTGCCATGGTGGTGGTGGCCGCTCGCCTTAGGGCTGGCGGGGCTGATCGCCTTCGAAGTCAACATGGGCGTCGCCCCCCGGCCTTCCTGGCTGCCGTACGCAACGCTTTTCGCGGTGGCGGCCGGAGGCCTGTTGTGGCTGGGCCGGGTCGAGATCCGGGTGACCGCCGACCCGAACGTGCCGGGTGGGGTCGAATTGTGGGCCGGCGAGGCGCATCTGCCGGTCACCGTGATCGCCCGATCCGCCGCGGTCGCCCCGTCGGCCAAATCCGCGGCCCTGGGCCGCCAACTCGACCCGGCGGCTTACGTGTTGCATCGGGCGTGGATCGGGCCGATGATCCTGGTCGTCCTCGACGACCCGGACGACCCGACGCCGTACTGGCTGGTGAGTTGCCGCCACCCCGAGCGGGTGCTGTCGGCATTGCGCAGCTGATCCCGAAACCCGCTCAGGCCGCGCAGTCGGTACAGATCATCAGGCCGTTCTTCTCGCTGGCCAGCCGGCTGCGGTGTTGCACCAAAAAACAGCTCGAGCAGGTGAACTCGTCGGCCTGCTTCGGAATGACGCGCACCGACAACTCTTCCCCGGACAGGTCGGCGCCGGGCAGCTCGAAAGACTCAGCGGTTTCGGATTCGTCGACGTCCACCACGGCCGAGGCCGCCTCGTTGCGTCGGGCTTTGAGCTCCTCCAGCGAATCTTCCGAGACATCGTCGGTCTCGGTGCGCCGTGGAGCGTCGTAGTCGGTAGGCATATCTGTTTCCCCTGCCCTGTTGCCTCTTCATGCCTCGTTTATCAGGCATCGCTTTGTACCAGCGTCGAACGCATCCACCAAATGATTCGTGCCCGGATAGCGGTCCGGTTATGTGTGATTTACGTCACACACCCATCTTGGCCCTTGCGTTCGCCTTTGAACAGTGCGTTTAGGGTGCGACTAGAGTGCACCTGTGGTCGCACAAATCACCGAGGGTACCGCTTTCGACAAGCACGGTCGGCCCTTCCGGCGACGCAATCCCCGCCCCGCCATCGTCGTGGTCGTTTTCCTCGTGGTGGTGACGGCCGTGGTGTGGACGATCGCGCTGACCCGGCCGGCGAAGGTGCACGAGGTCGCGGTGTGCAACCCGCCGCCGAAAGGGGCCGGATCGGGGGCGCCGGCGCAGCTTGGTGAGCAGGTGTCGCGAAGCGCGATGATGGACGTCACACCCGCCAAACTCAGCGACACCAAGGTCCGCGTGCTCAACGCCAGCGGGCGGGGCGGGCAGGCCGGTGACGTCTCAGGCGCCCTGAAGGACCTCGGGTTTGCCCAGCCGACGGCCGCTAACGATCCCCTGTATGCCGGCACGCGGCTGACCTGCCAGGGCCAGATCCGCTTCGGTACGGCCGGGCAGGCTACCGCGGCGGCGGTCTGGTTGGTGGCGCCGTGCATGGAGTTGTTCAACGACAGTCGCGCCGACGACTCAGTCGACCTGGCGTTGGGTACGGACTTCACCGCCCTGGCCCACAACGACGACATCGATGCCGTGCTGGCCACGCTGCGCCCCGGCGCCACCGAGCCGTCAGACCCCGCGCTGCTCACGAAGATTCACGCCAGCAGCTGCTGAGCGCGGCCTCAATCGAGGATCGGGTCCAGGCCGTCGATTTCGTCCAGGGCGGCCAGCAGCGCGTCGGCGATTCCCGGCGCGGCGGCCAACACCAGCCCGGCGCCTTCAATGTCGTTCGCGGGCAAGGAAACCCGCGCCCCCGCCTCGGCCGCGATCAGCGCACCGGCGGCGCAATCCCACGGCTGCAGGCCGTGCTCGTAGAACGCGTCGAGCCGGCCCGCCGCGACCATGCACAGATCCAGTGCCGCCGAACCGATCCGGCGGACGTCGCGGACCACGGGCAGCAGCCGCGCCAACAGCGCCGCCTGCGTCGCCCGCCGCTGCCGCGAGTACCCGAAGCCCGTGCCCAGCAGCGCCATCGACAAATCGTCGACCGTGGCGCACCGCAGCGGCCGCACCCCCTGATCGTCGACGACATGCGCGCCCAGACCGATGGCGGCCGAGTACACCCGGCCCGCGACGACGTCGGCGACCGCGCCCGCCACCGACATGCCCTCGACTTGCACGCCGACCGACACCGCGTACGCCGGGATGCCGTAGACGAAGTTCACCGTGCCGTCGATGGGATCGAGGACCCAAGTGACCGCGCC
>NZ_LZKF01000053.1:0-16664 GCF_001672665.1 Mycobacterium sp. E2238
GCTCCGACATGATCAGCACCTCGTGCTCATCGTCGAAGGCCTGGAAGATCCAGGTCTTGCGGATGCCGGCCGCGACGAATCTGTCGGTGGCCGAAGCGACTTCGGCGGCCAGCGCGGACACGTCGTGCACGGAGGCGATGGTGGCGACCACGACGCCGGGTGCCTCGGGCGTCGCGGCCGGCGCCCGGACGAACCTGTCGACGATCTCGCCGGCGAAGACCGCCGGGATGTCGTCGACGCCTGCCGCGTCGAACCAGTCGAAGAAGACCCGCGAGCGCAGCAGCTCCACAATCGGCTCGCGGCTGTGGACTCCGATCATCACCAGCACGCGGCCGTAGTCGTGCGTCGAGGTGTAGACCAGGACGTGGTGGGCGCCGATGTCGGCCAGGGCGGCTTTCCTGCGCTCGAGCAGAGGCCATACCCGGCTGGGATCCGGAACGCGGTAGTCCGACGCGATCACCATCGAATGAATGTCGCCGTCACTCAACGGAGTTGATCCTTCATCACTTTCCCGGTGGCATTGAGCGGCAGCTCGTCGAGAAACTGGATGGATCTCGGCGCTTTGAATCCAGCCATCCGCTCTCGGCACCATATCAGCAGGTCATCCTCGGACACCTGCGTTTTCGTTACCACGAAGGCCTTGCCCACCTGGCCGAGCCGGTCATCGGGGACACCGACGACCGCGGCTTGCGCCACCGCCGGATGCTCCAGTAGGTAGCCCTCGATCTCCGCCGGGTAGGCGTTGAACCCGCCCACGATGAACATGTCCTTCTTGCGGCCATTGATCCGGAGCCGGCCCGACGCGTCGAGGCGGCCCAGATCGCCCGTGTGCAACCAACCGTCCGTGTCGATCGCCGCGGCGGTGCCCTCCGGGTCGTCCAGGTATCCCTGCATGACGCCGTAGCCGCGGACCAGCACTTCGCCGTCCCCGGCGATGCGCACCTCTACCCCCTCGCACGGCAGCCCCGCGGTGGTGGCCACGTCCTCGAACGAATCGCCGGGCCTAGACAGGGTGACGTTGCCCGCCTCGGTCAGTCCGTACCCGGTCATCAACGTCTGGAAGGGCAATTCGCCGTGGATGCGACGGACCAGTTCCACGGGGATGTCGGCCGCGCCGGTCACGCCCGCCCGCAGCGTCGAGAGCTTGGACTTGTCGCCGACCGTCAGCAACGAGTGGTACAGCGTCGGCGGACCGGGCAGCATCGTGACACGTTCGCGCTCAACGAGATTCACCACCGTGTCGACGTCGAAAACCGCGACGGGCAGCATGGTCGCACCGCGAAGAAACGACGTGATCAGCCCCGCTTTCAGGCCGAACGTGTGGAAATACGGGTTGATCTGCAAATAGCGGTCACCCGGGCGCAGATCCGCGAGCGTCGCCCACTCCTCGTACATCCGCAGCGTCTGGCGATGGTTCATCATCGCGCCCTTCGGGCGGCCGGTCGTGCCCGAGGTGAAGATGACGTCGGCAATGTCGGTGCCACCCACCGCGCATTCGAACGGGGAGCCGCCGGAGAGAAAGCCGGATTTCAGATCGATGGCCGGTATCCCGGCGGGCGCGGTGTAATCCTGCCCGAGAAAGCCCTTCTGGACCAGGACGGCCTTTGCCTTGCTGCGGGTGATGATGTCGCCGGCTTCGTCGGCCTTGAACCGGGTGTTGACCGGAACCAGCACGCCGCCTGCGGTGAGCAGTCCGAAGGCCGCGATTATCCACTCCGCCGAGTTGGGCGCCCAGATGGCGACCCGATCACCCTTTCCGATCCCGAGCTCAGCGAAGGCACCTGCGGCGCAACGGATTCGCGCCACCACTTCGGAGAAGGTGAAGCGCAGCGGACCGTCCACGATCGCTTCCGTGTCGCCGAAGCGGTCCGCCGCGCTCAAGACCATCTCGGGGATGGTCTGCCAGTCAGGTCCGATTGGCCGGTCTGTCACACCGTGACGAGCCGAGCGAGGTTGCCGCCCATGATCTTCGCCTGGTCGTCGGTCGACAGGTGCGACAACGCCTCGATGTAATAGGTCGGCTCCGCCAGCCCCTCCGGGTGCGGCCAGTCCGAGCCGTAGAGCACCTGATCCACACCGACGAGGTTGACCAGGTCGTCGATGCCGTCCTCGAAGAACGGGCTGACGTGAATCCGACTCTTCACCATCTCGACCGGGTCGCTGGGGAACGCTTCCGGGGCCTTGCGGAAGACCTCGGCGAGGCCGTCCAGCAGCGGGGTCATCCACTTCGAACCGGCCTCGACGATCGCGACCTTCAGCTTCGGGTGGCGATACAGCGCGCCGTGGATGACCCACGAGCCCACCGCGTCCTGGATGGGCCGCCACTCGTTGAGGATGCCCATCGCGTTGGTCTGGAACGGCAGCATCTCCTGCTCGGCGCCGTCCCACTCGGAGGTGTACCGCGAGTAGCCGCTGTCGCTGGAGTGCATGCCCACCAGCACGTCGTGCTCGACGACCCGCTCCCAGAACGGGTCGAACTCGGGTACCGCGAACGACCGCGGACCGCGGAAACCGGGGACCGGCGCCGGGCGGACCAGGATCGCGCGGGCGCCACGCTTGACCGCCCACTCCAGCTCCTCGATCGCCTTTTCGACGATGGGCAGGGTGATGACCGGGGTGGTGAAGATGCGGTTCTGGTAGTTGAAGCCCCAGACCTCGTCCAGCCACTCGTTCAGCGCATGGATCAGGACGTGGATGGCTACCGGGTCGTCACGCAGCCGCTCCTCCAGGAGGCTGGCCAAGGTCGGGAACATCAGGGTCTTGTCCAGGCCCAGCTCGTTCATCGTCTCCAGGCGTGGGCCGGGTTCGAAGAACGCCGGGATCGCGCGCATCGGCTCGCCGAACAGCTCGCGCTTGCTCTTGCCCTCGGGGTTGCCGTACTTGAAGTACTCCTCCCAGGCCCCGGGCCTGGCGACGACCTCGAAGGTCGGGTTGGGAATGTAGTTGCTGATCTGGCCGCGGATGGCGATCTTGGTGCGACCGTTGATCTGCACGTACTGGACGTAGTCCTTGTACTCCTTGGGCAGGAACTTGGTCAGCGCCTCCGGCGGCTCGTAGAGATGGTTATCGGCGTCAAAGATCGGGAACGGGACGTCCACCCTGTGCGACAACTGGCCCATGAAATCCTCCTTCGCAATTTTTGAGAATTGTATTCTCTGCAGGTGTCGAACCGCAACGCACCCCTGGATCGCCAGGGGCGGATCAGCAAGCGATGACGATTTTGAAGGTGGCCGTGGTGGGTTCGCTGGGTTTGTCGGCCTTGGAGCCGTGTGCGGTGCCGGTGATGGTGAACCTGCCGCCGTTCAGACTCATGTCCGCGTCACCTTCGCCCCCGCGCGAGTACATGCCGGTGAAGTTGCCCAGATTGCGGATGTGGACCGACTCGGCGGAAACCGGGTCGGCTCGCTCGTCGATCACGACATTTGCTCCGGAGAAGTCGCCGCCGATGTCGATCGTCCGGGTCCACTCCCGCTGACCGCATTTGACGACGTTGAACTTCGTGTCGGTCCCATTGACGGTCACGGAGGCGGTGCTGGAGATTTGGGTCGGCGGCCGCGGGGTGCATGCGCCGAGCATGGTGACCCCCAGTGACGCCGCGAGCATTGCCGCAATTCGATCCCGCATGGGCGCCCCTGTCTTCGCTGACGATAGCTCTTCGGCCTGCGGCGACGATGTTATTCTCGCACCGAGAGAATGCCAATCCCGTCTGTCTTTCCAAGGAGCGATCACGCATGGTGGACCTGGAGATCGATGACGGGTTAGCGGTGCTGACCATCGATCGCCCGCACGCGCGCAATGCCATCGCGCTGGACACCATGCAGCAGCTGGAGAAGGCGCTCGACGCCGCGGCGGGCGCCAAGACCCTGGTGATCAAGGGGGCCGGTGATCGGGCTTTTGTATCCGGCGGCGACCTCAAAGAGCTGCGCGCTCTGCGGACCGAAGAGGATGCCGCGGCAATGGCCAAGCGGATGCGCGCGATTTGTGACCAACTGGCCAGCTTCCCGGCCCCGGTGATCGCCGCGCTGAACGGCCACGCCTTCGGCGGCGGCGCCGAGGTTGCCGTCGCCGCCGACATCCGGCTGGCGGCCGACGACATCAAGATCGCCTTCAATCAGGTGGACCTCGAGATCATGCCGGCCTGGGGCGGCGCCGAGCGGCTGGCGGAGCTGGTCGGAAAGAGCCGGGCGCTGTTGTTGGCCGGCACCGGCACCGCCCTCACCGCGGACGAGGCCGAGCGAATCGGCTTGGTGGACCGGGTGTTCCCCCGCGCGTCCTTCGACGAAGGATGGCAGTCCATCGCGAGGTCGCTGGCCCGCCACCCCGCAACCGAGATAAAGCGCGTGATCAGCGGAGTTTCGGCGGACGAAGCGATAGCATCCTTCGCACGGCTGTGGGTTGCCGACGCACACTGGCGGGCCGCAGAGCGGGTGATGAACCGCACGACGAGTGCGCGACGGGCGGCCGGAGGAGCGAAATGACGGTCAGACGGTTGGGCGTGTGCGCACTGTCTTTGTCGGCAGCGCTGGCGGGTGCGACCGGTTCACTCGTGAGCGCCGGCCACGCCCATGCCGACCCGGTCATGCATCACGTCACCTACACGGTCACCGCGCAGAATCCCATCTACACCGACATTTACTACCTGGACCACCAGCCGGAGAAGTTCTCCGATTACAGCCACAACCCCTACTCGTTCACACCGCATGTCGATGTCGACCTGGCCCCGGGCAAACCGTGGAGCTTCGATCTGGACATGTCGGACCCCAATGATTACGCGATGGTCGTGGCGAGCACGGGCACCGAGCCCGGCACGCCTGGGCTTCACTGCGACTTGGCGGTCGACGGGTCCGTCGTGGTATCCAAGGACGGCCCCAAGGGCGTGCTCTGTTCGCTGCGCAACTGGTGAACCACCCAGGCACGCGGCATACCGGGGATGGGTTGCGGCTCGCCTTCCAGGCGGCGCAGGTGGCTCTCGACCAGCGCCATGGTTTCGGCGTGCCCGCCGGACATGCCGATCGCCTGCTCGAGCACCAGCATCCGCGACAGGCTGGTCATCAGCACCGTCCAGACCACCGGCGGCATCTCGGAGGTGTCCTCGCCGTAGCGTTGCAGCGCGGCCGCCACCGCTTCGCGCTGTTCGTCACGGAAACGCTCGGCGTAGTAAGCGATTTCGGCTCGCATCTCCTTGCGATGGTTCGCCAGCGCCATGAATTCCATGGAGATGCGGGTGAACCCCGGATCGGTGCCGAATCTCCACAGCGCCCACAACGGCTGCGGCGACTGCAGCGCTGCGGCCTGAAACCGCAGGCCTTCCTCGGCGCGGCGCCGGAAGACTTCGAGGAACAGGTCCTCCATGGTGCGGAAGTAGTAGTGCACCAACTGGGGCTTCAGCCCGGCCTTGCCGGCGAGGCGACGCGACGTGACGGCGGCGTAGCCCTCTTCCAGCATCAGCTGTTCGGCCGCGTCGAGCAGCAGGCCGCGATTCTTCGCGTCCGGCGCTCCAATCCTGCGAGCCGATGTCATGTCCCCGCTCCGTAGTGTGTGCCATCCCCGTATCGACCCCACGGATCGTATCGCGGTGCGGCGCCCTCGATCTTGACCCTGACATTACCGTCATGCTAAGCAGGTGCTCAGCACAATTTCGGTTCTCGAAATCGGGCGGCGCCAAACCTGCCGCCGTACACCGCCGGTAATCCAGCCCAGGGGAGACGCAATCCGATGAGTGACTATGAGTCGATCGACTTCTTCACCGATCCGTCCCTGGTCCCAGATCCGCACCCTTACTTCGACTACCTGCGCGGTCAGAACCCGGTGCTGCGGCTGCCGCACTACGGCGTCGTCGCGGTCACCGGTTACGACGAGGCCTGCGAGGTCTACAAGGATCCGGAGACGTTCTCCAACATCGTCGCCCTCGGCGGACCGTTCCCGCCGCTGCCCTTCACGCCCGAAGGCGACGACATCGGTCCCCAGATCGATGCGCACCGCAGCTCTTTTCCGATGTTCGAGCACATGGTCACCATGGATCCGCCGGAGCACACCAAGGCCCGCTCCGTGCTGGCCAAGCTGCTGACTCCAAGCCGGCTGAAGCAAAACGAGGAGTTCATGTGGCGGCTCGCCGACCGCCAGCTAGACGAGTTCCTGCGCAACGGCGAGTGCGAGTTCATCGCCGAGTACTCAAAGCCCTTCGCCACCTTGGTGATTGCCGACCTACTCGGCGTGCCGGAATCCGATCACAAGGAGTTTCGCAAGGTCTTGGGCGCCGATCGCCCCGAAGCGCGGGTGGGCGCGTTGGATCACGAGTCGGTCGGTATCAACCCACTGGAGTGGCTCGACGACAAGTTCTGCAACTACATCGAGGATCGGCGGCGCTCGCCCCGCGGCGACGTGCTGACCTTCCTGGCGGAAGCGAAGTATCCGGACGGCTCGACGCCACCGGTGATCGAGGTGGTCCGCTCGGCAACGTTCCTCTTCGCCGCCGGACAGGAGACCACCGCCAAGCTGCTCAGCGCCGCCCTGCAGGTGCTCGGCGATCGCCCCGAGATCCAGCAACAGGTGCGCGAGGACCGCAGCCTGATCCCCGCGTTCATCGAGGAATCGCTGCGCATGGACAGCCCCGTCAAGAGCGATTCGCGTCTGGCCCGCCGGGCAACGAGCGTCGGCGGTGTCGAGATCCCCGCCGGCACCGTGGTGATGGTGCTACCGGGCGCCGCCAACCGCGACCCCCGCCGGTTCGACAACCCGCACGAGTTCGACTTGCGCCGCAAGAACGTTCGCGAACACATGGCGTTTGCGCGGGGCGTGCACTCGTGTCCCGGTGGGCCGCTCGCCCGCGTGGAGGGGCGTGTCTCGATCGAACGGATCCTGGACCGGATGCCGCACATCGAAATCAACGAGGTCCATCACGGGCCGGCCGCCGATCGTCGCTACACCTACGAGCCGACCTACATCTTGCGGGGCCTGAGCGAACTGCACCTGAAATTCACCACCGCGGACGCGATCGCGTCCGTGGGCTGAGTCAAAGCGTCATGCCGACGAAGTAACAGCCGAGCAGGGCGGCGGCCATCAGCACCACCCACGCGTCGGTAAGCCGGCACAGCAGCACCGGAGCGTTTCGGACCTCCATGAACTCACGAAAGATGATGCGCACCTTGACAAGTGCGATCACTATGACGCTCGACGTGACCACCGCGCTGGACTTCAGCGTGCCGGCCCGGCCTCCCGCGGAGTGGTCTATCCACAGGTAGCCGAGGGTGAGGGCCGCCAGGATCGTCCATACCATCAGCAGTCGTTTGTTGAATTTGATTCCGATCACCTCACCACGTAGAGCAGCGCAAAAATCAGCACCCACAGGAAATCAACGGTGTGCCAATAGGTAGCGCAGGTTTCGACGAGCTGCTGCGATTCGTTTGCTTCGTGCGCCTTTCGGGTCTTTTCGCGAAGTTGGTAGACGATGACGCCGAGGGCGACGAAGCCGATCAACAGGTGCACGAAGTGGATGCCGGTGAGAAAGAAGTAGTAGGTGAAGAAGTCGTTGCTGTCCAATCCATTTCCCGTGCGCACCAAGCGGGCCCACTCGAAGACCTTGAAGAAGAGGAAAACCGCTGCGAATGCGGCCGTGATGAACACCTCGCGCAGCGCCGCGCGGTAGGCACCGGCCCGCGCCGACTGGACACAACGCGCCACCGACCAGGAGCTCAGCAGCAGAACCAGGGTGTTGACAACCCCGACACGTAGGTCGAGGTGGGCCTGCGCGTGCAGGAAGAGCTCGGGACTTCGGGCGCGGTAGAACAGGTAAAAGCCGAAATACCCTGTGAAAACCAGCGTCTCGAACAACACGAACGCCCACATGTCGGGTTGCCCCGGCACGAATCGGGCACTTTGGGGCGCTTCGCTGAGCTCAGCCATCAGGCCGCGGCCCTGACATCGGCGTGCCCGGCTTTCCATCTACGCGGCAGCTCGGGCAGCGGCCCGGTGCCGAAGTCCTCACGGCGAATCATTTGAAAGAGCATGACGATGAAAGTCACCTGGTAGACGCCGAACACGACCATGTCCAACCACCAAGCGATCTGACCGTTCCAGGCCAACACACCCCGCTGGAAGATCCAGCACGGTGACACGACAACCTCGGTCAGGGCGTTGCACAGATTGAGATAGCCAAACCACTTAGGGAACACCCGATTCTTGTCGAGCAGAATCGCGACCATCCAGATCAGCGAGCCGATCAGGAACACTCCCATCGTCCCGTCGAACGACAAGAAGGCGAAGTCGTAGAGCCATCCGATCGCTTCGGGGTCACGTTCCGGTCGCAGGGTCCCGACGATCAGCGCGATGCAGAGCAGCAGCATCCCGGGAACCGCACTGAGCGAATAGATGATCAGATACGAATAGCCGAACGCGCGGCTGACGGACATGCGTCGCATCGAGTACGCGATGAGGGCATTGTTGATCGCGATCATCCCGCTGATGGCGAAGATGACACCGAAGCCAAAAGGTATGCCTAAGTGGCGTTCAGAGAACCAGTGGACCTGCGTCGCGAGGTCCCAGGTGGGCTGCGGCGGCGGCTGGACTTGCGCCACGACGAAGAACATCGGGAAGAAGACGTTGTAGAACACGATCATCGTCCACCACGCCAACCAGAGCTCGCGCTTGGGATTGTGCCGCAGATGCCATGCGATTCGTTGATGCGGTGGGCCCTGGGGCGGCGTCGCCAGGGACTTCGGCGCCGCGGTCACGCCGCTCACGCGGTGACCAGTTCGCCCGGCTGCCCTCGGTTCTCGGCGCGTTCCCGATAGATGGCTTGTCCCAACACCACGCCCATCACGACGATCCAGACGGCAATGGCAACGTTTTTCACCCAGAAGGACAGGAAGCCGTCCCAGGCCAGCGGGCCGGTCAGTGAGATACCGACGAAGGCCGCGGGCACCAGTGCGACCGCCACCAGGAGGTTGAAATGGGCCACCCAACGGTTGAAGACCGGGCGCGGTTGATCGTCGAAATAGATTGCGAGGGACAGGATTACGCTTTGCCCGATCAAGAACGGGACCAGGATGGTGAAGGTCATCCAACCGAAATCGTTGAGCAGCTGGGTCAGCTCCGGGCTGCGTTCCGGGCGGAAGGCGGCCAGCAACCAGCAGACGTTCGCAACGAGGAAAAGAGTCGGGCCGCCTGCCACGCAGCCCAGCATCGCGTAGGAGAAGATCGGTGTGCGATGAGCCATTCGGCGGATCTGCAAGACGATGAGAGCCAGAATCGGCACCAGGCACACGCCAAACCAGTTGAACAGAATCATGCTGTACCGGATCTCCGGGAGGTGTGCCGGATCGCGATAGAAAGCGGCAACCTGGTCCGCCGGCATCGTGGGCGACATCGGCGGGTTGAAGCCCGGAAACAGAAGGAACGAGGCGACCCATAGCAGCAGCGCCATCGGCAGCGTCCAGAGCAGGATCAGCTCGCCGTCGGTCCGGCGCGGCGCGGGCCGCGTCAGCCCCTGGCCTCGTGCATCGCCACCGTCGACGTCGGACATCAGCGCTCCCTCCCGCACGAGATCCGTCACCACCCGGCTAGTCAGCCGAAGCTAGCCGATCGGCTAGCTTGGAGTCAATATCGTCGTCTAGTCTCAGTGGGTGGGAACAGCACGCCAACCGGTCACCGGTGGACAATTCGGGCTGATCGAGCACAGCGCGGCCCGGACGCGAGTACTCGACGCCGCGTTGGATCTGTTCGCCACGCACGGTGTCAGCGGTACGTCGTTACAGATGATCGCGGACTCCGTCGGTATAACGAAAGCCGCTGTCTACCACCAATTCCGGACCAAAGAGCAAATCGTCATCGCCGTGACCGAGCGCGAGCTCGGCCGGCTCGAGCCGGCACTCGAGGAGGCCGAGGCATACGGCGACGGGCCTCAAGCACGAGATGCGTTGTTGGTACGCGTGATTGAGATGGCCGTTCGCGATCGCCGGTTGGTGCGCACGCTGCAATTCGATCCTGTGGTCGTTCGATTGCTGGCCGAGCACAAGCCGTTTCAATTTTTCATGAATCGCCTGTACCGGGTGCTGCTGAGCGATGCGGGCCTGGACGGGCGGATCGAGGCCGCCATGTTCTCCGGCGCGCTCGCCACCGCCGTCATGCATCCGCTGGTGGAAGACATCGACGACGGCACTTTGCTCGCCAGGGTTACCGACTTGAGCCGGCGCCTGCTAGGTCTGCCCCGGGGACCCCAAGGCTGACCAGAGCGGCTAGGTGTCGGCGCGGACCCAGGTCATAACGCCGTCGTGGGCAAAACAGATCAGGAACAGGCCATCGGGCGCTTGCGCGACGTAGTTCTGGTAATTCTGGCAGTCGGCGCCTTCGTCCTTGACTCCCGCCATCGGAGGTGACCGGAACCAACGCGGCTGGTATCTCCTCGGCGAGCCGCAGAACATCAGACGTCCGGGCTCCGAGGCGAACGAAACGTAACCGTCGGTTACACCGAACGCGTAGTAGGTGGTGTTGTCACAGGGCGCGCCCAAAACCTGATGCGGCATGATGCCCGGGGTGCAGGCGGGGTAGTCACAAACGGTCGGCCCGGCCGACGACGGCGCCGCCAGCACACCGGCGCCGAGCAACGCGGCAGCCATCGCCACGATGAATCGCACCCGATTACTTTGCCACACCTGAAAAGAAAATTCTCCTCCTTGGAGAAGATCACCCGGACCGAACGGCGTCGGCGCCGGGCTACCGCGGCGGGGTGCCGTCCCGCCCCGCGACGACCGCGCATTTCCGCATGTGGGGGGCACCAAGGCGGCGGCCGATGCCACGGTTGAGGCCGGGCCGAAGTGATAAGCTGCTTCTCCGTGCACGATCCGGAGGGGCCCGACGCCGACCAGTTCGATGACCCGGCGGACGTCACCGATCCCGACGAAACACAGTCGCGCTCAGGGGTCGCCTCCGGCGCGGTGGCGCCCATCCCGGAAATCGATCCGGAAGACGAAGTTGCCGAGGCGGAAGCGCGCGCCCAGGCGGCTCGGGCACGCCTCGCCCGGCTGCGCGGGGCAGCCGAAACCGAGAAAGCGGACGACCACGCCGCTTCCCAGGATGCCGAGCAGCGGCCCGCAAAGTCGATCCGGGCACGACTACGGTTGCCGCGGCGGCCACGGTGGCTCCGGCGCCCGAGGCGGAAGACCATAGCCACCGCCGTCGGCATCGCGCTCTTCTCCGCTTCCCTCGCAGCGAGCGGTTACATGGTGTCGCAGCACCGCACCACGGTGCACAAGCAACGGCTCGCGGCAGAGTTCACTTCCGCAGCCCGGCAAGGGGTTACGGCGCTGATGTCGATCGACCCCGATCATGCCAAGAGGGATGTTGAGCGCATGATCGATGCCTCCACCGGTGACCTCAACAGCCAACTGTCGGCGATGTCGCTGCTCATGGTCAAGAAGGCAGAGGACACGAAGGTCGGCAGCAAGGTGACCGTGGAAGCCGTCGCTGTCGAGTCGTTGGGCGACAATTCTGGAGTCGTGCTCGTGGCGGCGAAAACCGATGCCATCGGGCCGGATAACGCCAAACCGCCACCGGCTTTATTTCGGCTCAGCGTCACGATGGACCGCGCAGGCGGGCAGCTCAAGATGTCGAAAGTTGATTTCCTGTCATGACTGTCGAGCCCGGGCCGTCGCTGGACAGCATGGAATCCGCACCGTCCGATGAGACGGGGTCGTCATCGGCTTCCGCCGGATCGGCTCCCGACAACCGACGGGCCACGATCAAGCGCTGGAGCCTACGGTGCCTGGCGAGATGCCGTTCGATAGTTGCGACCGTGTTGGTCGTTACCGCGATGGGCGTCGCCGCCGGTCTGTACCTCCATCTCTACCGGCCGGATCAAGAGGTCGGCGACGCGGCGGCACGCCGGGCAATCCAGGCTGCGTCAGAAGGTTCGGTGGCGGTGCTGTCGTACGCTCCCGACCACCTGAACCGTGATTTCACCAAGGCGAAGTCATATCTCACCGGTAATTTTCTCGCCTACTACACCAAGTTCACAGAACAGATCGCCGCGCTGGCACAGCAGAAGCACGTCACGGAGACAGCCAAGGTGGTTCGGGCCGCGGTTATGGAGCTGCACCCGAATTCGGCAGTGGTGCTGGTGTTCATCAACCAGACCGCCACAAGCAAGGAAAAGCCAGAACCGCAGACAACCGCGAACGGCGCCCGGGTGACCTTGACGAAAGTCAAGGGCTCCTGGCTGATCTCGAAGTTGGAACCGCTGGCGTGAGCCCTTTCCATTTTGGTTCGATCGCCATTTTGTCGGAGCGGAAGCGGTGTTAATCTCATTACACGAATAGCCGCACGCAATGTTGATACCGCATTAACAATGGCGGTTAGTTGAAGCGGGTCAAGGAGCGCCTGATGCGATCAGTTCGAACACTCACCACCGCAACGCTGGTCGCTGCCACCGTATTTGGTGGTGTGGGCACGGCATCCATCGCTCGGGCGACAACCAAGGAAGAAGTCGCCGTCAACGGCACGTTCCGCGTTACATCCATCGGCGATTATGCCCAGCGCAACGATCAGTACTTCGGGGAGCCGACGGTCGTCCAGACGTGGACGATCAGCTCGACATGCGAGACGTTCCAGGAATGCCACGGCACGTTGAGCAGCGACCAGGGCTGGACGGCGCCTCTCTACATGAACGACGGGGAGATGTGGAAGGCCAAACGCGAGGTGCCGAACTGGGAGCGATGCGAGGACGGCACCGCGTTCAACGGACAGCAGACCTTTTTCTTCTATCCGGTCAACCAATACGGCGGCTACCAGCTCGGGTCGTCGACCTACGCCGGAAAGGACAAGACGGTCGGCCCGTCCGGTGCGTGCGGGCAAAACCAGTGGCTTGACATCACGATGCCGTTGCGCCTGGACAAGCTGAGCTGACCGGGCCTTCGTAGCTTTACTTTTCGGGGCGGCCTCAGGTTGGGAGCATGTCCTGCCACGTCTTGGGTGCTTTCGGGGCAACGAGATCCGACTGCTGGTACAACTTGCCGTCCGGACCGACGTAACGACCCGTATGCGGGTCATACCGGGCGATGGTGACGGACGGCGGCACTGGCTTGCCGGCCCCACCACCGAATGAGCTCGGCGCCGCCTGCGGCCCACCGCCGCCGCCCGCATCTGCCGGCGCGGCGTCGGGAGGAGCGGGCGCGGCGGGGGGCGGAGGAAGTTCGCCGGCCGCAGGAACGTCCAGTGGCGCTATGGGCGGAAGGTCAGCCGACATTCTCGACATGGGCGCCAGCGGAGGTGGTCCCGACGACGGTGCGGGCGGTACAGCCGCTCCAACCGTTCCCGGTGGTGGATTTTCCCCCCGCGGCCCCGCCGGTGTGCCGCGCGGCACCGCCCCCGGCGGCAGCGGCGTTCCCTCCACCGGGCCGAAGATTCTGTCGTTGGAGGTGATCCGGTCGTCGGGCGGGACGCCCTGGGAGAGCAGGTTGGGGTCCAGCGGATAGGGGCCGAGGACGTGCTGGCGCATCGCCAGCGGCATGTACGGTTTGTCGCTGTTGCAGATTTCGACGGTGGGCGCGCGCTTGCCCGGGTGGCCCATGCAGGGATAGTTGCGGGCACCGCGAACCGAAAGCGGTGAGTCCTGCGGGAGTTTGCAATACAACCCGTCCGGGGTGTCGATGTCGGTGAGATCGTCCGGGGATCGCCACGTGTTGGGGGGCATGAATCCGACAGTACAAATCGGCGGATCATCGATCGTGAGCGCAAAGTCGCCCTTGGCCAGACCGTCGGGATCATTGGTGGGGGAAGCAGCCTGCTCGATGGCAACCGCCGAGGGCAGCAGCACCAGCAGTTGCTCCAGCGAGGGGTGGTAGGTGATGCCGATCTGCCCGATGGTGGTCAGGTTGGCGAGCAGCACCGGCAGCGTCGGTTTGATTTGTTCAAGAAGACGGGAAGCTTCGTTCGCGGCCTCGGGGCCGTTTTGCAGGATGGTCCGGAAGTGGGAATCGTTGTTCACCAACACATCCGAGATGCCGGCGAGGCTACGCGCCCACGTCCTGATCGAATCGGTGGTCTGCGCCTGGGTGTCCAGTAGCGGCCCGGTGTCTTCGGTCAGGGCCCGAGTGCGATCGACGACGCCGTTGGCGTCGCGGGACAACGTCTGCGAAGAATCGATCAGTGACCCCAGGTCGTAACCGGCGCCATTGAAGCCCTGGAAGGACTCGTCGAGCAACTGACCGAGCTTGGTCTTCGGTATGCTCTGAACCAAGGCATTGAGCTGGTCGAGCATCGGGCCAACCGGCTGCGGAATCCGGCTGTCGCGCACCGAGATTACCGAACCGTCGTGCAGGTAGGGCGGTGAATCGGTCTTCGGCCGGAGGTCGACGTACTGTTCACCCACCGCGGAAACACTGAGCACCTCCGCTGTCAGGTCCGCGGGGACCTTCGGCGAAGTGGCAAGCGACAGCGTCGCTTTCGCGCCGGTTGGAGTCAGCCCCACCGAGGTAACCTTGCCGAGCTGGACCCCGCGGTAGGTCACGTTGGAGAACCGGTACAGGCCACCGGCGGCTGGCAGCTCCAGCGTCACCGTCATCCGGCCGATGCCGAGCAGGGTGGGCGCCTGGATGTAGAAGAGCACCATCGCGATCACGCCGACGGTCCCCGCGATCGCGAAGACCGCAAGCTGGATACGAACGAAGCGCGTCAGCATCTATCCACCCGCTCCCGTCGGTGGCGCCTCTGCGGGGGCCGGGGCTTGGCCAAGGGCCCCGTCCGGCGGAGCCGCGGCCGGGGGCGGCCCGGGCAGCGGAGCCGTACCCGGCGGCGGCCCGGGCAGCGGGGGGAGGCTGGCCGGGTCGACCCACGGCGGCCTGATGGGCGAATGCAGCGGATCGTGTGTGTAATTCAGGTAATACGGCTCCCCCGGTGCTGGCGGCTCCGGCTGGTCCAGCTGCCCCCAATGGGTCCCCAGCATCAGTCCTCGCTTGAGCCGTGGAATCGAGAGATCCAGGTCGACGTGCAGGTTGAAGTAGTCGCCCCGGACCGCCCGGTCGACGAAATTCTGGGTGAACGGGAACACGAACCCAGCAGCGACGGCCGTGCCCAACTCCGGTCCGACATCGGCGAGCGCCTTGATGGTCGGCTCCAAGTTCTTGAGATTCTTCACCAGGTCGGCCTGAGTGTCGTTGACCAATCGGGTGGCGGTGTTGCTGAAGACGCGGAGCTTGTCCAGGGCGGCAGTGAGCCGTGGGCGCTCCTTGATCAGCACATCGAGCGCGGGCGGAATCTTCTGCAGCGCCTGGGTGAGAACGTCGCGTTGGCCGGCGAACGTCCCGGCGAGCCGGTTCAGCGCCTGGATGGAGTCGACGAGGTTGTTTCGCTGGTCGTCCAGCGTTCCGACGAAGGTGTCGAGACGAGTGATCAAGTCACGTACCGCGCCCTCGCGCCCGGACAGAGCAGCGGAGAAATTGTGGATGATCTCCCCGATCTGTCCCAGCCCCCCGCCGTTGACGACCGCGCCCAGCGACGACAGCGTCTGTTCCGTCGATGGGTAGGCGGACGACCGACTCAACGGGATGGTGGCGCCCGGCTGCAGCCGTCCGCTGCCCTGTTGACCGGGGGGCGTATTCAGCTCCACATGCATCGACCCCAGCAGGCTGGTCTGACCGACGGTGGCCACCACGTTGGCCGGGACGACGACATCGCGTTTCACCGAGATCTCGACGTCCGCGTGCCAGCCTTGCACCCTCATCGTGCCGACGCTGCCAACGACGACGTCGTCGATCATCACCGGCGAATTCGACTCCATCGTGCCGACATTCGGGAGTTCGACGTGGTAAATGTTGGCCCCCGGCCCGCGTCCGACCGCGCCGGGCAGCGGCAGCGAATTCAGGCCGTGGAATGCGCATCCCGTCGCCGTCACCACCACACAGCAGCCGATGGCAAACACCCGGCGCGCCGCGATCCGCGCGATCATTGTTGTGGCCGATCGGCCGGCAGCAGCATGTCTGACGTGCTCTGCGCTGGGGGCGGAGGTGGCGGCATCGGGGTCGACGGCGGGGGCGGCAGCGGCATCGCCGCGCCCGGTATGGGCGCCGGCGGCACCGCCCCCGGCGGTCCAACCGGATCACCGGGCAAACCGGTGTAGGCCGACACCGCGGGCGGGATTTCGGGTGGTCCAGGTTTCGGGCCCTCACCGCCGGGCGCCAGCCGGGCTTCGCTGTAGACGATTTTGGACGGGTCGACGGACTTCTGCAGGAAGATGTTGATGGGAATTGGCAGGTTGTTGAAGTTGAGTAGCCGCAGGCCAGGACCGAGAAATAGGGCACACAGCTTCCCCGATTCGACCGCAGTGACGTTCTCGATGGCTCCGATTTGGTCGCAGCCCGGGAAGGACAGCAGAAGCTGACCGCCCCACGTCGGGTTCGCGAAGTTCATAATCCCGAAGCCGCCCACGATGGTTCCGGTGTCGGCGTTGTAGTCGTTGAAGAAGTTGCCGAGCGCGTTCGGCGAGGTGCAGCGCTTCATCGCCGGGACGCGCAACCAGACCAGCGAGCAGATCGCCCGGCTGGCCGACGTGACGCAGAACCTGGTCGATCACCACATGGATCTGGAAAACATCCTGCACACCTCGCCGAACGCGCTCGGCAACTTCTTCAACGACTACAACGCCGACACCGGAACCATCGTGGGCGGCTTCGGGT
>NZ_LZKF01000054.1:0-16976 GCF_001672665.1 Mycobacterium sp. E2238
CACCGCGTCGGGCGCGGCGCGCAGCGGCGACACCGCCCGGGTGGAATCTAGATGATCACGCCGACGGACGTCGGCCAACTGTACAAGGCGGTCGGCCTGTGAGCGCTGTGATCGTTGCCATCGACGGGCCCGCCGGGACCGGAAAGTCTTCGGTGTCAAGGGGATTGGCGCGGGCGCTGGGCGCCCGCTACCTGGACACCGGGGCGATGTACCGGATGGTGACACTGGCGGTGCTGCGCGCGGGCGTCGATCCGGCGGACGCCAAAGCCGTCGGGCGGATCGGGTCGACGGCACAGCTGTCGGTGGATGGCGATCGCTACTTCCTTGCCGGAGAGGATGTTTCGGTCGAGATCCGCGGTGACGAGGTGACCCGCGCGGTGTCGGCGGTGTCGTCGGTTTCGGCCGTGCGCGCCCGCCTCGTCGGGCTGCAACGCGAAATGGCCGGGGGGAATGGAAGCGTCGTCGTCGAGGGACGCGACATCGGAACCGTCGTCCTGCCCGACGCGCCCGTGAAGATCTTTCTGACCGCGTCCGCCGGATCGACGCCCGCGCGCAGCACCGCCAGTGTCACCATCCGGTACATCGCCCCGGTGTCCAGGTAGCGGGCGCCCAGCGCCCGCGCCAATCCCCTTGACACCGAAGACTTTCCGGTCCCGGCGGGCCCGTCGATGGCAACGATCACAGCGCTCACAGGCCGACCGCCTTGTACAGTTGGCCGACCTCGCCCTGGTTCAATGCCCGGAAGCTGCCCGGCCTCTGCTTGCCCAACGACACTGGTCCGATGTCGGTGCGCACCAGCGCCTCCACCGGGAAGCCGACCGCGGCCAGCAGCCGGCGCACGATGCGATTGCGCCCTTCGTGCAACACCACGCGCACCAGCGTCTTGCCCGGAATGGCGTCCACGACCGCGAATTCGTCGACGCGCGCGGGGCCGTCGTCCAATTCGATTCCCGCCTTGAGTCTTTTGCCCAGCCCGCGCGGCACCGTACCCGTCACCGTCGCCAGGTATGTCTTGGGCACCTCATGGGAGGGATGCATCAGCCGGTGCGCCAGCTCGCCGTCGTTGGTCAGCAGGATCAGGCCCTCGGTGTCGGCGTCCAACCGCCCGACGTGAAAGAGGTTCTTGTTGCCGCGCACCCGGCGTTCCACCAGGTCGCCGATGCACGGCCGGCCGCGATCGTCCGACATGGTCGAGTGCATGCCCCGCGGCTTGTTCAACGCCAGATACACCAGCGACTCGTCGAGGACCACCCTGGCGCCGTCGACCTTGATCACCGAGGCGTCCGGGTCCACCCGGGTGCCCAACTCGGTCACCACCTGCCCGTCGACCTCGACGCGGCCGTCGATGATCAACTTCTCGGCGGCCCGGCGCGACGCAATTCCGGCTTGGGACAACACCTTCTGCAGGCGGATCCCCTCAGTCTCGACCATCAATCCTGGTCCACGTCGAACGTCAGCGCCTGCTCGGGCGCCTGACCGCCCGACAGCTTGATGAAACGCGGCTCGCTATCCAGGGATTCGCTCAGGTCCTCGATCGTGTCGACGTCGGGCAGCAGCGGGGCGATGTCGGGAAGGTCGGCGAGCGAGGACAACCCCAACCGCTCCAGGAACAGGTCGGTGGTCGCGAACGTCACCGCGCCGGTGTCGTCGTCGACGCCGGCCTCGGTGATCAGGCCGCGCGCCAACAGCGTGCGCATGACGGCGTCCACGTTGACGCCGCGGACCGCGCTGACGCGCGCCCGGGTCACCGGCTGGCGGTAGGCCACCACGGCCAGGGTTTCCAGCGCGGCCCGGGTCAGCTTGGACCGCGCGCCGTCCAGCAGCAGCTTCTCCACGTACGGCGCAAACCTGGAGCGGGTGTACATCCGCCAGCCCTCGCTGGTTTGACGCAGGTCGATGCCGCTGCCGCGTTCGGTGAGTTCGTCGGCCATCTGCTGCAGCCGGGCGGCGACCCGGTAGACGGGTTGCTGCGTGGCCGAGCCCAGCGCCTCGGCGGTGACCGGCGTGTCGACCACCAGCAGCAGCGCCTCCAGCACGGAGCCGAGTTCCTCGGCGTCCATGGGCGTCGCCTCGGCGATCTCCGGGATACCCGCGTCGAGATCGACGTCGGGCTCGTACTCAGTCATCTATTCGTCCCGCACTTCTACCAAGGCTTCGCTGGCCGGACGTTCCCCGGTCCAAGAAATCTGGAGCACGCCAAGGGGCTCCGACTGGTCGAATGCTACCGCCCGGCTCCGATACAGCTCGAGCAGCGCCAGGAAGCGCCCGACGACCTCCATCGGCGCCTCGCAGTCGGCGACCAGCTCGGAAAACGTCGCCCAGTGCCCGCTGCCGCGGGATTCCAGGATCGCCAGCAACTTCTTGGCCTGCTCGGGCACCGAGACGGCCACCTCGTGCAGGTGCCCGATGGCCACCGAGGGCACGGGACGCGGGCTGAACGCGATCGCGGCGATCTGGGCGAAGCGTTCGGCGTCGACGCCGAGCATCACCTCCGGCAACAGCTCGGTGAACCGGTCCTCCAGCGCCACGGCGCGCGGGTAACTGCGCAGCGCCGTGGCCTCCAGCTCGGCGAACATCTCCGCGACGTGCTTGAACGCGCGGTACTGCAGCAGCCGGGCGAACAGCAGGTCGCGCACCTCCAGCAGCGCCAGGTCCTCCTCGTCGTCGATCTGCCCGGCCGGCAGCAGCCGGGCGGCCTTGAGGTCGAGCAGGGTCGCGGCGACCACCAGGAACGCGGTCGTCTCCTCCAGGTCCAGCTGGGAGCCGATCTCGCGGGTGTAGGCGATGAAGTCGTCGGTGACCTGGTGCAGCGCCACCTCGGTGACGTCGAGGCGGTGGGCGAAGATCAGCTGCAGCAGCAGATCGAACGGCCCCTCGAAGTTGGTCAGGCGGACTTGAAAGCCGTTCTTGGGTGGCGCCTCACCATTTGCGCTGGCCGTCACGCGCCGAATCGGTCGATGAACTCGCGGGCCAGGGCGCGGTAGGCCACGGCGCCCGTCGAGCGCGGGGCCCAGGTGGTGATGGGTTCGCCGGCCACGCTGGTCTCGGGGAATCGGACGGTTCGGGTGATGACGGTGTCGAACACCAGGTCGCCGAACCGCTCCACCACGCGGGCCATCACCTCGCGCGAGTTGACGGTGCGTGGGTCGTAGCGGGTCAGCAGGATTCCGCTGATCTCCAGCTTCGGGTTGAGGCGGTCGCGTACCTTGTCGACGGTGTCGGTCAGCAGCGCCAGGCCGCGCAGCGAGAAGAACTCGCACTCGGTGGGTATCACAACGCCGTCCGAGCAGGCCAGACCGTTCACGGTGAGCAAGCCGAGCGACGGCTGGCAATCGATCAGGACGTAGTCGTAGCGGTCCAGCACCGGATGCAACGCACGGCCCAGTGTCTGCTCGCGGCCCACCTCGTTGACCAGCTGGATCTCGGCGGCGGACAGGTCGATGTTGCTGGGCACCAAGTCCAGGTATTTGATCCGGGTCTGCATCAGCACGTCGTCGATCGAGACGCGCGGCTCGACCAGCACGTTGTGGATGGTCTTCTCCAGCTCGTAGTGCGGCACACCGAGCCCGGCGGAGAGCGCGCCCTGCGGGTCCATGTCCACCAGCAGCACCCGCCGGCCGTATTCGGCGAGCGCGGCGCCCAGGTTGATCGTCGACGTGGTTTTCCCGACGCCGCCCTTCTGGTTGCACATCGCGACGACCTGGGCCGGGCCGTGCGAGGTGCGCGGCTGCGGTTCCGGGATCGCCCGCGGCGGCCGCCCGGTCAGACCGAGCTCGACGCCGCTGTCCGGCTGCTCAGTCATGGCGGGGGTGTTCGGGAGGTGAACATCGACCGAAAGTCTAACGGGTTCAAGCGCCGAAGCCGGGCGACCCGCAGGGCGTTTCACCAGGGAATCTCACCGAATTTACGCTGGTAGCGCGCCTGGCGGCGGTAATTGTTAACAGCAGTCACACCAGCACCACTGGGGCGGTGGTGGGCGGTTTTCCAACTTGATATCGCGGGCGATATCGCGGCGGTGGGCGTCGCGCCGAGATTGCCGTGCGGGCTGTGATTCCGGTGCCGCGACGACCTTGGCGGCAATCTGGGCGCCCGCTGCCCGGCGCCCGCCCGCACTACTGTGGCGTCATGGACCTGAAGCGACGAATTCCCCTGCTGCGATGGTCGGTCTGGCGGATGGCGACGGGCGCGCGCAACATCACCACGACGGGTCAGATCGGCGACGGGCGCGAAGCCGCCGCGGTGGACTACGTCCTGCGCAACGCCAAGGCCGGCGACATCGACGACGTGCTGGCCACCATCGACAGGTTCGCCTACGAGAAGTCGATGCTGATCAACGTCGGCGACGAGAAGGGCCGGCTCCTCGACGCCGCGGTGCGCCGCGCCGACCCGGCGGTGGCGCTGGAGTTGGGCACCTACGTCGGATACGGCGCGCTGCGCATCGCCCGCGCCGCCCCGAACGCCACGGTGTACTCCGTCGAACTCGCCGAGGCCAACGCCGCCAACGCCCGGCGCATCTGGGCCCACGCCGGCGTCGCCGACCGGGTGACGTGTGTCGTCGGCACCATCGGTGACGGCGGGCGCACCCTGGACGCGCTGGCCAACGAGCACGGGTTCGCCTCGAGCGCCCTCGACTTCGCGTTCCTCGACCACGACAAGGACGCCTACCTCGACGACCTGCACAGCATCATGGCGCGGGGCTGGCTGCGCCCGGGCGCGATCGTGGTCGCCGACAACGTCCGGGTGCCGGGCGCGCCGAAGTACCGCGAGTACATGCGCCGGCAGCAGGGCAATCAATGGAACACCGTCGAGCACAAGACGCACCTGGAATACCAGTCGCTGGTGTCCGACCTGGTGCTGGAGTCCGAGTACCTGGGTTAGGTCGGCGCTCAGCTTTCGGCCGCGTGCGCCAATTCCGCTGTGGCCGAACGCAATTGATCAGCGGAGTCCAGCCGCACCGGAAAGCCAACCCTGGTGTAGGCCACCCCGCGGGGAGTGTGCACCCGCAGGTCCAAGCCGTAGCGGTCGACGCCGGTGCAGACCGCGCTGTCGGTGTCGGGGTAGCCGCCGAACGCCCGGGCCATCGCCGCGAGGGCGCCTGCGTGGTCGGCGTTGAGATGGGCGATGGCCCGGACCGCAGCGGGCGCAACCGGATCCGGCGAGGCGGCGGCATACTGTTCGCCGCCGGCCGAGTCCATTCGGCCATACCCGCCTACCCAACGCACCCGCTGAACTTTGAGCACCCACAACGTGAAGTCGCTGAAGTCGAGGTAGTAACGCGCAGCCGGCACCGCATTCAGGTAAGCCGCCCGAGCGGCGTCCCGTTCGGTGTCCGGCTGGCCGACCACGCCTGCCAACGTGATTCGATGGCCGGCGAGCGGATCGGGGTCGCTGGTCGCCCCCACGATGGACAGGCTGGCTCTCGGCTCGGCAGCCAAGTTGCGGCCGTGCTCGGCCAAATTCGAGACGCAGAGCACGGGCATCCCCCCGAGCAGTCCATAGGCCACCAATGACGCCCACGGGTCGCCTTCGGCGGTCAACGTGGCGAGTGTGGCGGCATTGGTAGCGGCGGCGATCGTGCGGGCCTCCTCCGCCGCGGACGGACGAGCGGAGTTGGTCGGGGGCCGCAACGGCTGGGGCATCGAAGGCGCGCCGCCGGGGTCGCCATGATCGCGAATCGCCACGAATACGAGGTTACCGCAGCAACATTGGCGATCCCGATTACTGTGCGCGCGGATGCGCTTCCGCCCACACCTCGCGCAGCGCGTGCACGGTGACCATCGTGTAGATCTGCGTCGTCGTCACCGAGGCGTGGCCCAGCAACTCCTGCACGACGCGCACGTCGGCGCCGCCCTCGAGCAGGTGGGTGGCGAACGAGTGCCGCAGCATGTGCGGCGATACGCCCGACGTGATCCCGGCGCGCTCCGCGGCGTCCTGCAGGACCTGCCACGCGCTCTGCCGCGACAGCCGGCCGCCGCGCACATTGAGGAAGATGGCCGGTATTCCGCGGCCGCGGCGGGCCAGGTCCGGTCGGCCACGCACCAGATAAGCGTCCAGCGCGTGCACGGCGGGCCGCCCGATCGGCACCAGCCGCTGCTTGCCGCCCTTGCCGCGCAGCAGCACCGACCTGGCCCGGGTATCGACGTCGTCGACGTCGAGTCCGACGGCCTCGGAGATGCGCGCCCCGGTCGAGTAGAGAAGCTCCAGCAGCGTCCGGTTGCGTAGCGTGAGCGGGCCGTCGGACGCGCTGTCGCCGCCCGCGCCGTCCAGCAGCGCCAGGACCTGGTCGATGGTCAGACTCTTGGGGAGCCGACGGCCCGGGGTGGGCGGGCGGACCGCGCGCGCCACGTCCAGCTCGGCGAGGCCTTCGGCCGCGGCGAATCGGTGTAAGCCGCGCACCGCGATCAGGGCCCGCGCCGCCGACACCGCGGACAGCGCCGGGCTTCCCGAGTCGGGGTCGCCGCGCCGCAACGCCACCAGGAATTCGCTCACGTCGTCCTCGCCCACCTTGGCGATGTCGTGAATCCCGCGGTCCGACAGGTGCTTGGCGTAGCGGCGCAGGTCGCGCCGATAGGAGCTGAGGGTGTTCGCCGCGACGCCCCGTTCGATCGTGAGGTGGTCGAGGTAGCCCTGCACTTGGGTGTCCAGGGCCACCGTTGTCATTGGGTGGCCTTCCGTGCGACGAACGCCGTCGGCTTGTCGGCCCACGGGCTGTCCACCGGCCGCGGCTCGGCGACGCCCTCGGTTACCACGTGAGCGGCCAGAATCCCGGCAATCGCAATGGAATTCACGATCTCACCGCTGAACACCTGGCGGACCGCCTCGGCGACGGGAACCCAGCGCATCGTCATGTCGGCTTCCTCGTGATGTGCCTCCGGGCGCTGTACTTCGGTCAGCTCGGTGGCCAGATACACCCGCACCGATTCGTCGCTGAAGCCCGGCGCGGAATTCAGGTCGACCAGCACCTGCCATGTGCCGGCCCGCAGGCCGACCTCCTCCTGGAGTTCACGGGCCGCCGTCTGCTGCGGCGGCTCCCCCACCACATCCAGCAACCCGGCCGGCAGCTCCCACAATCGCCGGCCGAACGCGTGGCGGTATTGGTAGACCATCGCGATCTCGTCGTCTTCGCTCAACGCCACAATGGCGACGGCCCCGTAATGCTCGACGACTTCGCGAATCGCGGTGGTACCGCCCGGCATTCGGACCTGGTCACTGCGCAGCGCGAAAATCTTTCCCGTGTACAGCGTTTCGGATGACGCCGTCTCGAAATCGTGTTCAGCCACGGGCAGCGGGCTCAGGCAACGACTGGCTGACGCCGTCCCGCTGCTGGTTGCCGTTGGAGCCGTGCTCGGGAATCTCCACCGGCAGCAGCTCGCCCGACTGGTAGTCGAGGGCCGCCCCGACGAACGCGACGAACAACGGGTGCGGCCGGGTGGGCCGGCTCTTCAGCTCCGGGTGGGCCTGGGTGCCGACGATGAACGGATGCACCTCCGGCGGGTATTCGACGAACTCCACCAGGTGCCCGTCGGGTGAGGTTCCGGAGAACCGCAGGCCGCTCTCGGCGATCTTGTCGCGGTAGGAGTTGTTGACCTCGTAGCGGTGCCGGTGCCGCTCCGACACCTGCGTGGTGTCGTACGCCCGCGCGACGATCGAATCCGGCTGCAGCACGGCGGGATAGGCACCCAGCCGCATGGTGCCACCCAGGTCCGCCTGGCCCGCCACGATGTCGACCTGGTCGGCCATCGTGGAGATGACCGGATCCGGTGTCTCGGGGTCGAACTCGGCCGAGTTGGCCCGGTCGAGCCCCGCCGAGCGCGCGGCTTCGATCACGATGCACTGCAGGCCGAGGCACAGGCCCAGCACCGGCAGCCCGCGCGAGCGCGCGTAGCGGATGGCGCCGATCTTGCCCTCGATCCCGCGGATGCCGAAGCCGCCGGGGATCAGCACGCCGTGCACGTCACCAAGGGCCGCCGTCGCGCCCGCCGCGGTCTCGCAGTCGTCGGAGGCCACCCATTGCATCTCCACCTTGGCGTGGTGCTTGAAACCACCGGCGCGCAACGCCTCGGTGACCGACAGGTAGGCGTCGGAGAGTTCAACGTACTTGCCCACCAGGGCAATCCGTACGGTTTCGTGCGGCTCGTGCACCCGGCGCAGCAGGTCGTCCCACTCGGTCCAGTCGACGTCGCGGAACGGCAGGTTGAGCCGGCGCACCACGTACGCGTCGAGTTCCTCGCGGTGCAGCCGCTTCGGGATGTCATAGATCGACGGCGCGTCCGGGGTGGAGATGACGCCGTCGATGTCGACGTCACACATCAGCGCGATCTTGTTCTTCAGCGCTTCGGGCACGTCCCGGTCGCAGCGCAGGATCAGCGCGTCCGGCGTGATACCGATGCTGCGCAGCGCCGCCACGGAGTGCTGGGTGGGCTTGGTCTTGAGTTCGCCCGACGGAGCCAGGTACGGCACCAGCGAGACGTGCAGGAAGAAGACGTTCTCCCGGCCCAGGTCGTGGCGGACCTGGCGCGCCGCCTCCAGGAACGGCTGCGACTCGATATCGCCGACGGTGCCGCCGATCTCGGTGATGACCACGTCCGGGCGGTTGCCCTGGGCGTCCGGCTGGGCCATCGCCAGGATCCGGCTCTTGATCTCGTCGGTGATGTGCGGGATCACCTGCACGGTGTCACCGAGGTATTCGCCGCGGCGCTCCTTGGCGATGACCGTCGAATACACTTGGCCCGTCGTGACATTCGCCGAGCCGGACAGGTCGCGATCCAGGAACCGCTCGTAGTGGCCGACATCGAGGTCGGTCTCGGCGCCGTCCTCGGTGACGAACACCTCGCCGTGCTGGAACGGGTTCATGGTGCCCGGGTCGACGTTGAGGTACGGATCGAGCTTTTGCATCGTCACGTACAACCCGCGGGCCGTCAGTAGCTGACCGAGGCTGCTAGCGGTAAGACCCTTGCCCAGAGAGGACGCGACGCCCCCGCTGACGAAGAGGTGCTTGGTGGCGGTTTGCGGGTGCTTTCGCACAGGCGGCCTCCGTGAAGACGGGCAGGGCGTCGAATGTTCTAGCGAATAACTAGTTGGGCCTGCCGACCCACGGAAACCCACCCTAACATCCACGACCGAAGTGTCGCGGCGAACACGCCCGCTACTGAGGCACCGTGATCGATGTCGCGCCGTGACCGGTGCCGTACTGACCGGCGTGGCCGCCGTTCATCAGGTCGTGCAGGCCCAGCACCGCGGTGATGCGGCCGGGCGCGGTGTCGACGTCGTCGACGGTGCTGACCGCCGAGTTCATTCCGGCGTCGGCGCGCGTCACCGCGACCGCGGCGCCGCCGGTCGCCGAACCGTCCCGCCCGGCCAGCAGGGTGCCCGAGCCGTGCGGCGCCAGCGCGGCGGCGAACCGGGCGACGCTGACGCCCTGATTGCCGGCGTCCTGGGGAAGCGCGCCACCGGTGACGACCAGCGCGGCATTTGCCGCGCCCAGGTGATCGCTCGGCTGATAGGTGATGAAACCCGTGTCGCGCAGCGCCGCCAGCACGGTGTCGCGCTGCGGCTCGTCGACCGGCGGGATCGCCGGGTTGGCGTTGATCAGCAGCGCGATGCCCATCAGGTCGCCGGCCTGCGAGCCCTGGTCGACGAGCTTGGTGCTCAATTGCTGACCGGCGGGCAGAATCGACGAGTTCACCACGGTCTGCAGCTTCTCCGCGGAATTGGCCTCGACGAATTCGCTCGTCAACGACACGGTTCCGGTCACCGCGCCGCCGGCCTGGCCGATGAACTTCGACACCGCGGCCATGTCGTCGTCTTTGGCGTCCGGGGTACGAAACACCACGACCGACTTGCCGGCGAGCGCGTCGTGCACGATCCGGCCGACCAATTGGGTGTCGAAATTGTTTGCCGCGCTGAGCTTCTCATTCAGCACGTTCTTCTGGTCGTTGAGCCCGTTGATCTGCGTGTGCAGGTCCCGCTTCTCGTCACGCAGGCTGGACAGCAGGGTGTCGGACAGGAAACCGGATCCGAGCACGACTCCCACGGCCAACGCCAGAAACACGGCGGCCAGCGATAAAGCGTGTTGGCGTAGCGAGATCATCTTCGGCCCCTAGCTCACCAAGTGCTGAACCCAGAGCGAGAAGTGGTTCCAGTAGTCGGTGACCCAGTGCAGCACCAGGCCGTCGGTGCGGGACACCCACAGGGCGACGATGACGGCGATCAGCATCGTCAGCGCCAGCAGCGCGATGGCGCCCGCCGAGATGTGGTTGCGGTACAGCGTGGCCACGGCCTTGGCGTCCACCACCTTCTCCCCCACCCGAAGCCTGGTCAGGAACGTCGAGGGGTTGCTGTGCGCACGCGTCCGGTCGAAGAACGTCTCGATGTTGGCGGTGTGGCCGGCGGTCACGAGCAGCGCGGCGCCGTGGTGATCGGCCAGCAGCAGGGCCAGGTCGATCGCCGAGCCCGCGGCCGGGAATGTCATCGCCCCGACACCGAGGTCCTGGATGCGCTCCAGACCGGGCGCGTGGCCGTCGGCGTCGGCGGGCAGGACGACCTGGGCGCCGCACTTGAGGGCGTCGGCACTGATCTGGTCGGGGTCGCCGACGATGACCTGGGGGCGATAGCCCGCCTTGCGCAACACATCCGCGCCGCTGCCCACGCCGAAGAGCACCGGCTGATACTCCTTGATGAACGGCTTGAGGGACTTCAGGTCCTCCTCGGCACTGGGCTCGTCGGCGACGATCACCACGTGCCGGCGGCGCAGGTCGACGTCGATGTCGGGAATGCCGATGCCGTCGATCAACAGCGGGCTTTCGCTCTTGATGAACTCGATCGTGTTGCCGGCGAAGGCCTCCAGGTGCGCGGACAGGCCGCTCTTGGCCTCCCGCATCAGGTCGGCAATGTCGTGATCGGTGCGCTCGGTGCCGCGGACCAGCCTGCGGTCGCCGGAGTACACCCCGCCCTCGTGCAGCCGGATCTTGGCGCCGTCCTTCACCTTCTTGAAGATGTCCGGCCCGGTCTCGTCGATCAGGGTGACCCCGTTGTTGACCAGCACCTCCGGGCCCATGTTGGGGTAGCGGCCCGAGACCGACGGCGAGGCGTTGACGACCGCGGCGATATCGGCCTCCACCAGGGCGTCCGCCGTGATGCGGTCCAAATCCAGGACGTCGAGCACCACGATGTCGCCGGGGCACACCCTGCGCAGCAATCGGTCGATGTTCCGGTCCACCCGGGCGGTGCCGACAAGGCCCGGCCGGGTGGTGTTACGGGTTAGCAGGCCTGACATCTTCATGGGGGCGATTCTGTCGGTGATGCAAGGAGGACGCGTGGAGGCGCGCCGTAACACCAGCCTCAGAAGTTATCTAGAGTCCCATTAGTCACATCTGTATTAAGGGTTCCCGACGGTTAGATCTCATCCTTCTGCGCCGCGTCGAGCAGTTCGCGGGCGTGCGCACGGCCGCTGTCGGATTCGCCCAGCCCGGCCATCATCCGCGCCAATTCGGCGACGCGCTCGTCGCCGGCGACCCGCCGCACCACGCTGGTCCCCTTGGGCCCGGCGCTGTGCACCACCAGGTGCACGTCGGCGTAGGCCGCGACCTGCGGCAGGTGCGTGACCACGATGACCTGGTGGGTGCGCGCCAGCCGCGCCAACCGCCGCCCGATCTGCACCGCGGCCCGGCCGCCGACGCCGGCGTCGACCTCGTCGAACACCATGGTGGTGCCCGCGGCGGAGGCGGCCAGCACCACTTCCAGCGCCAGCATCACCCGGGACAGTTCGCCGCCGGACGCGCTCTTGGCCAGCGGCAGCTGGTCCATCCCGCGGTGCGCCGCGAATCCGAACTCCACCTCATCGACACCGTCGGCACCGGCGCGGGCCAGCTCGCCCGACGGCAGCACGAGCGCGGCCGGGTCGTCCTTGTCGGCGGCCGCGTCGTTGCTGACGTCGATGGTGAACTGCGCGTCGGCCATCGCCAGCCCGGACAGCTCGGCGGTGATCTCCTTGGCGAGCCGCTTGGCGGCCTTGCGCCGGATGCCGCTGAGATCGACTGCGGCTTGGGCCAACTCACGCGCGAGCTCGTCGACGCGGGCGGCCAGCGCCGTCAGGCCTTCCTCGGAGACGTCCAGCTGGGCCAGCCGTTGCCGCGACTCCTCGGCCCAGCGGAGCACCCCGTCGACATCCGCGGCGTACTTGCGGGTCAGCGTGCGCAGTTCGGCCTGCCGGGCCAGCTTGGCTTCCAGCGCGCTGGCGTCGACCGGCAGCTCGTCCAGGAAGCCACTGAGTTCGCCGGCCACATCGGTGACCAACGTGAGCGCCTCACCGACCTGCCCGGCCAGCGGCCGGAGCTTCGCGTCGTCGGTCGATTCCAGGGCGGCACGGGCCCGCCCCAGGCTGTCGGCGGCGCTGTTTCCGGAGGCGTCCGCGTCGTCGGGCGCCCCGGAGAGCGCCGCGTGCGCGGTGATCGCGGCCTCGCGCAGCGTGTCCAGTTCGGAGAGCCGCACGATGTCGGCGACCAGCGCATCGTCCTCGCCCGGTTGCGGGTCGACCGTGTCAATTTCGTTGAGCGCGAAGGTGAGTCGGTCGGATTCGAGGGCGAGCTCGCGCATGCGGTTCCGGCGGTCGACGAGGTCATGCCGCGCGGTGAGCCAGGCGTCGCGCAGTTTGCGATAGCGCTCGAGCGCGGGGCCGGCCTTCGCGAACCGGTCCAGCGCGCCGCGTTGCTCCTCGGGCCGCATCAGCCGCAGCTGGTCGTTCTGCCCGTGCAGGGTGAGCAGCTCCGCGGTGAAGTCGCCCAGGGACTTGGCGGGCACGCTGCGACCCCCGAGATAGGCCCGCGACGGCCCGTCGCGGCTGACCGAGCGCAGCGCGATCACGCTGCCGTCCTCGTCGCGCTCCGCTCCCGACGCGTCCAGCATCTCGTCCAGCAGCGCGACCGCGGCGTCCTCGAGATCCGTTGTGACGAAACGGCCCTCGACGACGGCGCGGTCGGCGCCCGATCGCACCCGGGTCGCATCGGCGCGGGCGCCCCCGAGCAGGTGCAGCCCGGTCACCACCATGGTCTTGCCGGTGCCGGTCTCGCCGGTCAGCACGGTCAGGCCGCGATCGAACTCCCCGACCGCCGCGCTGATGGCCCCCAGCGACTCGATGCGGATTTCGGTCAGCATCTACTTTCCACGCCACCCGGTGACCGGCAAGCGGAACTTTCGCACCAAACGGTCGGTGAACGGCGCGCTGTCCAACCGCGCCCATTTCACCGGTGTGTCGCAACGCCTTACCTCGATCCGGCTGCCGGCCGGGATCAGCATCTCGCGGCGGCCGTCGCAGAACACCAGGGCGTCGTGGCCGTCCGCCTCGATCTCGATCGCGATGGTCGCATTGGGGCTGGTGACCATCGGCCGGCCGAACAGCGCGTGAGCGTTGTTGGGCACCACCAGGATTGCCTCGAGGTCCGGCCATAACACCGGGCCGCCCGCGGAGAACGCGTAGGCGGTCGACCCGGTGGGCGTCGACACCAGCACGCCGTCGCACCCGAACGCCGACACCGGCCGCCCGTCGATCTCGACGACAACCCCCAGTACGCCCAGTCGCGGACCCTTCTCCAGGCTGACCTCGTTGAGCGCCCATCCGTGCTCGATTTCGCGACCGCCCGCGCGCACGACCACGTCCAGCGTCAGGCGGTCTTCCACCCGATAGTCCTTGGCGACAACGTGATCCAGCACCCTGTCGATGGCCTCCGCCTCGGCCTCGGCCAAGAAACCGATTCGCCCCAGGTTGACGCCCAGCACGGGGATCCCGGCATTGCGGGCCAGTTCGGCCGCGCGCAGGAACGTGCCGTCCCCACCGAGCACCAGCACCAGTTCGCAGCCTTCGGCGGCCTGCGGGTCCGCGTCGACCACCTGGATTTCCACGCCCATCGCCCGGATGTCGTCGGGAGCCACCTGCAGCGACCCGCGGTCGACCGCCTCGGCGGATAGGACGCGGAGCCCGATATCGTTGTCCCCCAACACTTTCTGTACGCGCGCCGCCGTGTCGGTGGCTTCTTCGCGACCGGTGTGGACCACCAGCAGCACGGTGCGATGCTCGCTCATTGCGGCCCCTCGTCTACGGCGCGCCGCACCGCTGCCACCAGCTCGTCGTCCGTCAATCCGGTCTGGCCGCGCAGCCACAGGAAGTATTCGACGTTGCCCGACGGGCCGGGCAGCGGGCTTGCGGTGACCCCGACGGTGTGCCAGCCCAGCTCGCCGGCGCGCCGTGCCACCGCGAGCACGGCGTCGGCACGTAGGGCGGGGTCGTGCACCACTCCGCCGGCGCCCACCTGGCCCCGGCCCACCTCAAACTGCGGCTTCACCATGGGAACGATATCCGCAGTGGGGGAAGCACATCCAGCCAGCGCGGGCAATACGGTGGCGAGCGAAATGAACGACAGGTCGGCCACGATGAGGTCGACCGGCCCGCCGATCGCCTCGATGGACAGGTCGCGGGCGTTGGTTCGCTCGACGACGACCACCCGCGGGTCGCAGCGCAGCGACCACGCCAGCTGCCCGTATCCGACATCCACAGCGACCACCTCGGCGGCCCCGCGATCCAGCAGAACCTCGGTGAACCCACCCGTCGACGCCCCCGCGTCCAGGCAGCGGCGACCCGCCACCGGAATTCCAAAGGTGTCCAGGGCGCCGATCAGCTTGTGCGCACCGCGGGAGACCCAGCCCCGTTCGCCGTCGTCGGCGACGGTCAGGGCCGCGGTGACGGCGACGGCCGTGCCCGGCTTGCGGGCCGGCAGGCCGTCGATGCTGACCCGTCCGGCGCCGATCAACTCGGCCGCCTGCTGGCGCGATCGCGCGAGTCCGCGCCGAACCAGCTCGGCGTCGACGCGGGCGCGGCGAGACATGCGCGCACTCAGCCCTTCTCCGCCGACTCCAGCGCGGCAAGCAGCACGTCGTGCGCCTCGGAAAGGCGGCGGGCTATGTCTTCGAGCTCCGTGAGCGACGGGTTCCCGGGGCTTTCCGGAGCCCCGGGCTCGGGCAGCCGGGCCAGCAGGGCGTCGATTTCGGCACGAATTTGTTCGGGATCGGTAGTCATTGCGCTCTTACGCTAGTCATCCGTCAGTCGCTGCGCACCAAAGACCAGCGTTGCAACGCGGCACGGGCCCGGTCGTCGGCCGCCTCGATGCTGATGAGCCGCCCGTCCGAGCGCGCACCCCAGACCGCGCTGGCGACCGCCCGGACGATCGAGAGCCCGTCGCCGTCGTCGGGGCCGTCGCCGCGGACGACGACCGCCCGCTCGTCGACGTCGACACGCCAGCCCGGCTGCGGCCCGACCGCGAGCTGGTCGCCGTCGGAGTGCAGGGCGCGCAAGTCGTGGCCGATGTAGGTGGGCCGGTGCGCGGGGTCGGCGTACACGGCGTCCCGGGCCGAGCTGACGCCGGTGAGCACCATCAGGCTGGGCAGGTCGGCCGCGTTGGCGCCCTCGATGTCGGTGTCGAGCCGGTCGCCGACCACCAGGGGCGCGCGGAAATCACCGCGCGCCGCCGCGTCGGTCAGCAGCCCGGGCGCCGGCTTGCCCGCGACCTGGGGCTCGGCGCCGGTGGCCGCGCGCAGCGCGGCGACGAAGGAGCCGTTCCCGGGTAGCAGGCCCCGCTCGGTGGGCAGCGTCGGATCGATGTTGGCCGCCACCCACAACGCGCCGGACCGAATGGCGAGCGCGGCCTCGGCGAGGTCCGGCCAGCCGATGGTCATCGACAGGCCCTGGACGACCGCGACCGGTTCGTCGTCATACCTGCGCACCGGCCGCAGCCCGACCGTCTTGACCTCGTCGGCCAGCGCGTCGGTGCCCACGATCAGCACCGGTGACCCCGCCGGCAGCTGGTCGGCCAGCAGCCGGGCCGCGCTCTGCGCGCTGGTGGCGACGTCGTCGGCGGTGGCGGTGAAGCCGAGTTCGGTCAGGTGCGCCGCGACCTCGGCGGCGCTGCGCGACGCGTTGTTGGTGACGAAGAACGCGCGGCTGCTCACCTCGGCCAGCGCCTGCACCGCACCTTCGGTGGGTTTGCGGCCGCGAAACAACGTCCCATCCAGGTCGAGCAGCAGGCAATCGTATTGGCTTGCAACGCTGGTCATCTCAGCCCAGCTCGCTTACCCGGTCTTCGGCGTCGGTGACGCCTTCGACGTCGGCGGCGGCCGAGCGCAGGAACCATTGCAGCGCTTCGTCATTGCGCCCGAGCGCCAGCAGGGTGTCCGCGTAGGCGTAGAACAACCGCGCCGCCGTCGAGCCCCGGCGGCCGGGATCCAGTTGCGGCGTGGACAAGACGGTCAGCGCTTGCTCCAGCTGGCCGAGGTCCGCACGCGCGCCGGCGGCGACGATGCGCAGCTCGTCGGCGTCGTCGCCCTGGAGCTGGGCCGCCTCCGGTCCGCGGGCGAGTTCGATCGCCCGTTCCGGGCGGCCAAGTCCGCGTTCGCAATCCGCGATCAGGGCGAGCAGGTTGGACTTGCTGCCCATCCTGCGGGCCGCGCGCAATTCGGCCAGCGCCTGGGCCCAGTCGCCGCAGTGATAGGCGGCGATGCCGACCGCCTCCCGAATCGCGGCGATCCTGCTGGACCGGGCGCGCGCCGCGCGGGCGTGACTGAGCGCGGCCTCCGGGTCCTCGTCGAGCAACTCACCCGCCGCGACCAGGTGGCGTGCCACCGCGTCGGCCGTGGCCCGGTCCAAGGTGCTGAGCTCGCCCCGGATTTCGGGCGCCAACTGCCGGGCCTCCACGCCCGGCGGTATCGGCGGCCCGGGCTCCGGCGCGCGGTGGCCGTCGGGCTGCTGCGGCTGAGCCGGTCGCGCGCGGCCGGGCCCCGACCAGCCGCCGGATGTGCGCGGGCGCCGTTCACCGCGCTGCCTGTCGTCGACCACGCAGCCGAGGATACGGGGGCCCCGCGCGCTAGTACGCCGTGAGCCGGTTCTGCAGCAGCGGCGCGATCACCGCCGGGCAGTAATTCGCGACGGCGAC
>NZ_LZKF01000055.1:0-11190 GCF_001672665.1 Mycobacterium sp. E2238
CTGCATCGCGTGGTGAGTGTCCATGGACTATGAGGTGTTCCTGCTGTCCCGCATCCGCGAGTACTGGCTGGCGTCGAACCGCACGCGAGTCGACAACGACGAGAGCATCGCGCTGGGCGTCGCGCGAACGGGCCGGATCATCACGGCGGCAGCGCTGTTGATGTCGATCTCGTTCGCCGCGCTCACTTCCGCGGAGGTTTCGTTCATGCGGATGTTCGGCGTCGGTCTGACTCTCGCCGTGTTGGTCGACGCCAGCCAGTACTCGCGGATGCGGGACAGCAGGAACACCTCATAGTCCATGGACAATCCGAACGCGATGCAGAACATCAACACCGGGATGTTGGCCACCAGCGTGCCGGTTGGGGTGGTGCCCAACGCGCCCAGATGCCCGTCCTGGAAGATCCACACCAGCGCGCCGAATCCCGCCGTCAACGAAAGCATGTTGAGCAGCACCGCTTTGACGGGCAGCACCACGCTGCCGGTGAGCAGGAAAAGCAACACCAGCATGACGCAAGCGACGAAACCGAACAGCAAGGGCAATCGCGACGTAATCGCTTCGACGGAGTCGCGATTCATCTGGGCCATCCCGGCCAGCTCGACTCGGCGGCCATCGGCCAATGGGACCGCATGCAGGCGATCCAACTGCGCGGCGGAGGCCGGCGAATACAGCGGCGCGCTGCTGGCCACCGTCAAATAGGCACTGCCGTCAGCCATTCCGGCGGGTGCCGACGGCGGCCCTGTGCGCTCACCGGCGAGAAAGGTTCCGGTCGGTGCCGACACCGCCGAGACGTCGGGCACGCGTGACAGCCGGGCGGCGTACTCGTCAAGCTCTCGCGTCGTCAGGCCGTCGGCGCGGGGGATGACGACCCGCACCCTGGTCTGCGACTCGGCACCGAAGTCGTGCCGGACCCGGTCGCTCACGGCACGCGCCGACGACGACGCCGGCAGCACCCGATCGTCGGGATAGCCCCATTTGATGCCGAGGAATGGCGCGCCCAACGCGAGCAGGAGGGCGATGATCGCCAGGCCGATCGGGACCGCGTGACGCATGGCCAGCTTGGCCGTCCGGTACCAAAAGGTGTGCTCGATGGTCGCCGGGGGTGCCTGCGGACGGCGAAAGACCTTGCGGCCCAAGTCCCAAACGTTGAGTGCGTCGAGCCGGTCGCCCAGTAACACGATCACCGCAGGTGCGACCACCATCGCGGCCAGGGCCGCGAAAGCCACCACCGCGACGCCGGCGTAGGCGAATGACCTCAGGAAGTACATCGGGAATATCACCAGGGCGGCCAGTGCGAGGGCCACCGTCAGGGCGGAGAACAGCACGGTGCGTCCGGCCGTGGCCATGGTGCGCGGCAGGGCTTCGGCGGGGGGCAGCCCGTCGGCCAGTTCGTCGCGGTAACGGCTGATGATCAGCAACGTGTAGTCGATGCCCAGCGCCAGCGCCAACGCCACCGCCACGTTCACCGCGAAGATGGACACGTCGGCGACCAGCGCGACCGCGCGCAGCACCGCGAGCGAACCCAGGATTGCGAATCCGCCGACGAGGATCGGCAGTGCCGCGGCCAGCAAGCCGCCGAACACCCACACCAGCGCGGCGAAACTCAACGGGATCGCAACGGATTCCATTCGCAGCAGGTCATTTTGGGTCTGCCGGTTGAGCTCTTCGTAGGTGATCGCCATGCCTCCGGCCTGCACGGTCACGCCGTCGCGATAGCGCACCAGCCGGTCCGCGAGCTCCCGGGCATGCTTGGGCGCGCTGCTTTCCCCACCGTTGAGGGCGGCGACAATCAGCGCGGACTTGCCGTCGCCGCTGACCAACCCCGGCTGGGGCGCATCCCACGGCGACGCCACCTGCGCGACGAACGGCGACTGGGCCAGTTGCCGGACGATGTCCACGCCGACCGTCCGGGCGAGTCCTTGGGTGACGCCGCTCTGCGAGCGGACCAGCAGTGTCATCTCCATGTCCCCCTGATGGAACTTCTCAGCCAGAACCGCTGTGGCACGAGCGGATTCGGCCGTCTGGTCGAGAAATCCGCCGCCGGGCAGGGTGGCTGCGGCCGGGATACCGAAGACGGCGGCAAGAACCGCCAGGAACATCGCGCTTGCGATCACGCGTCGCGGAGCGGCGATGGCGATCAGGGCCAGTCGCGATAGCATGCGCAACCTCCGGGATGATTAGCTGTCGATCCCCCCGATCGGTGTGGGTCAAATCCTCTTTCCCCCTTCATCGCGCTTCATAAAGCGGTACGACGTCAGGGCGGATCGGGTTCAATGATTCGGCCGACAAATTTAAGTCAATTAAACGTTAATGACCTTAAATATAGGACGAGCTGTGGTTATGCCCGCGTGGCGGTGAGGTATTCGGGCACGAACTCCGTGTCGCCGGGGCGGTGGCGCCTCCTGACCGGCAGTCCCACCGCGCCCAGCAGCTCGGTGATGCTGCGCTGCACCGTCGCCCAACCGCGGGCGGTCAAATACTCCGGCACGTAATGGTATTGCCCCGGATGGGTCAGGCTGGCCAGGTCGACGTCCACCCCGTTCTGGCGCAAGCCATCCACAAACGACCGCTCCGCCTCCAGCTGCAACGGCGTCCAGATGGGCATGTGGTCGGCGGCGAACCGGCTGCCCGCGGCGCTCATCGCCGTGACGCCCTGCAGCACGTGGTCCTGCACGGCCGGAGTCAGATACCCGATCAGCAGCTGCTCGGCGATCCATACCGCGGGCGCGGTGGCGTCGAAGCCGACCCGCCGCAGGGCGGCCGGCCAATCCTGGTGCAGGGCGACGCCAACGGCCCGCCGGCTCGCCGTCAGTTCGGCGCCCAATTCGCGCAGCGCATCGGATTTGAAGTCGAGCACCTCGGGCCCGTCGATCTCGTAAACGGTTGTCCCCGGCGGCCACCACAGCCGGTACGGCCGGGTGTCCAGGCCCGACGCCAGGATCACCACCTGCCGAAGGCCCGCCCTGCCCGCGTCGGCGACGAACTCGTCGACGAACCGGGTGTGCGCCGCGCAGAAGTCCGGGAACCGCGGCCCGTCGGCGTCATCCGCGCCGAACCGGTCGTCGTCGATCATCCGCACGAAGTGGTCGACCCCGGCGGCCCGCACCAACGGTTCGGCGAACGGATCGTCCAGCGTCCCCTTGTTGGTGGCGATGGCCCGCGCGGCGGCCGCGAATGCCGCGGTCACCGCCACGCCCGTCGTCGCTGCCATGGGCGCTACACGCCGGACCGGCGCCGCAGGGCCAGGCCGGCGACCGCCCGCCAGCCGAGCAACAACAACGCGGTGACCGAGGCCGCCACCACCACGAAACTCGCCGCGACGCCGGCGGAACTGGCCTTGCGCAACACCATGCCGACGACGACGGTGCACAGCCAGACGACCACCCCGGTCGGAGCCACCTCGGTGGGGCGCCGCCAGGCGCGGGATGCCAGCCAACCCGCGACGGTCCCGGTGAGAAACGGCCACGCGGTCGCCGCGACGCCGGCGAGGTCGAGCCCTTCGTCGTGGCTGCGACGCCCGGCGGCGCAGAACACCAGCACACCGATGACATCCATGGCCAGCCACAGGAGCCGTCGCATGCAGCGAGAGTACCGGGCGCAACGCCGGGCTTGACCCTGCCGCCAGGCTGAACCTAGGTTCGTCGGCAATGAACGCACATTCACAAGGCCGCCTGGCCGTGGTGACCGGCGCCGGTTCGGGCATCGGCAAGGCGATCGCGCTGGCGTTCGCCGCACAGGGCGACCGGGTGATCGCCGCCGACCTCGACGAGGCCGCCGGCGCGGCCACCGCTCGGGAGCACCCCGGTCTGATCACCGCGCTGCCGGTGGACGTCGCCGACCCGGCCCAGGTCGATGCCCTGCGGGACGCGACGCACGGCGATGCCGGCGTGCCCGACATCGTCGTCAACGCCGCGGGATGGGATCGCACCGATCAATTCCTCAATGCCACACCGGAATTCGCCGCCAAGGTGGTGGCGATCAACTACCTGGGGCCGGTGCACATCTGCGCCGCGTTCCTGCCGGGAATGATCGAGACACACGCCGGCGGGCGCGTCGTCAACGTCGCCAGCGACGCGGGCCGGGTGGGAAGCGCCGGGGAATCCATCTACGCCGGCGCCAAGGGCGGGGTGATCGCGCTGACGAAGTCGCTGGCCCGGGAGATGGCCCGCCATCAGATCACGGTCAACTGCGTGTGCCCGGGCCCGACCGACACGCCGCTGTTCCACGCCCAGCCCGAGAAGCTGAAAGAAGCGCTGGTCAAAGCCATTCCGTTTCGCCGCCTGGCACGACCCGAGGAGGTCGCCGCGGCCGTGCAGTTCTTCGCGTCGCCCGCGGCGTCGTTCATCACCGGACAGGTGATCAGCGTCAGCGGTGGCCTGACGATGGCCGGTTAGTGGCAGGGTGGGTTCATGACTAACAAGAAGCCGCCGGCCTTCGACCGCGACGATCCGCTGGGCCTGGACGCCTCGCTGTCCGACGACGAGCTCGCGGTGCGCGCCACCGTCAGGGAGTTCTGTGCCGAGCACGTCCTGCCCTACGTCGCGGAGTGGTTCGAGATCGGCGACCTGCCGGTGCGCGAACTCGCCAAAGGATTCGGCCAGCTCGGCCTGCTGGGGATGCACCTGGAGGGGTACGGGTGCGGCGGGGCCTCCGCGGTGCACTACGGCCTGGCGTGCGTGGAGCTCGAGGCCGCCGACTCCGGACTGCGGTCGATGGTCTCCGTGCAGGGATCGCTGGCGATGTTCGCGATCTGGAACTTCGGGTCCGAGGAGCAAAAGCAGGAGTGGCTGCCCGGTATGGCGACCGGCGAACTGCTGGGGTGTTTCGGGCTGACCGAACCCGATGTGGGATCCGATCCCGCCGCGATGAAAACCCGTGCGCGACGCGACGGTTCCGATTGGGTCCTCAACGGCCGGAAGCTGTGGATCACCAACGGCTCGGTCGCCGACGTCGCGGTCGTGTGGGCCGCCACCGACGAGGGGATCCGCGGCTTCCTGGTGCCCACCAGGACACCGGGATTCACCGCCAACACCATCCACCACAAGCTGTCGCTGCGGGCCTCGATCACCAGCGAGCTGGTGCTCGACGACGTGCGGGTGCCCGCCGAGGCGATGCTGCCCGAGGCGAAGGGCCTGCGGGGGCCGCTGTCCTGTCTGTCCGAGGCGCGCTACGGAATCATCTGGGGTGCCATGGGCGCGGCGCGGTCGGCCTGGCAGGCCGCGCTCGACTACGCCACCCAGCGCACCCAGTTCGGGCGCCCGATCGCCGGATTCCAGTTGACCCAGGCAAAGCTCGTCGACATGGCGGTCGAGTTGCACAAGGGCCAGCTGCTCTCGCTGCAACTGGGCCGCCTCAAGGACAGCGTCGGGCTGCGTCCCGAGCAGGTCAGCTTCGGCAAGCTGAACAACACCCGGGAGGCCATCAAGATCTGCCGGACGGCTCGAACCATCCTGGGCGGCAACGGCATATCGCTCGAGTACCCGGTCATCCGGCACATGGTCAACCTGGAGTCGGTGCTCACCTACGAAGGCACCCCCGAGATGCATCAGCTCGTCCTGGGCCAGGCGTTCACCGGTAGCGACGCCTTCCGGTAACGGGGAAGACATGGCCGCACGGCTGGAGTACGCCGAAGAGCACCGGCAGTTCCGGGCGCTCGTCCGCGAGTTCGTGCAGCGGGTGGTGGTCCCGGCGCACGAGCGGGCCGAAACCCGCGGGCAGTGGGACCGCTCGCTGTTCCTCGAGGCGGGAAAGCTTGGGCTGCTCGGCTTTTCGGTGCCCGAGCAGCTCGGCGGCCCGGGGGTCAACGACTTTCGCTACAACGCGATCGTCATCGACGAACTGCAGCGGGCCGGCGCGGCGGCAGAGGCCATCGCGTTCACGCTGCAAAACGACGTGGTACTGCCCTATCTCACCGAGCTGACCACGCCCGAGCAACGACGGCGGTGGCTGCCCGGCGTGGTGACCGGCGAGACGGTGCTGGGCATCGCCATGACCGAACCCGGCACCGGCAGCGACCTCGCCGGGATCCGCACCGCGGCGGTCCGGGACGGCGACCACTACGTCGTCAACGGCGCCAAGACGTTCATCTCCAACGGCCAATGCGGCGACCTGTTCGTCGTCGCGGTGCGGACGTCACCCGATCGGCACAAAGGCCTGTCGCTGCTGGTGGTGGACGCCGACACCCCGGGCTTCTCCCGGGGCCGCAACCTGGACAAGATCGGCCTGCACGCCCAGGACACCAGCGAGCTGACGTTCACCGACATGCGGGTGCCGCTCGCCAATCTGCTCGGGGAAGAGGGCGCCGGCTTCTACCAACTGATGCAGAACCTGCCCCAGGAGCGCCTTGCGCTGGGGGTGGGGGCGGTGGCCGCCGCCGAGGCCATCCTGGGCGAGACGCTGGAGTACGTGCGCGGACGCCGGGCGTTCGGCACGCCGATCGCCGGCTTCCAGCACAGCCAATTCGTTCTCGCCGAGGTGGCGACCGAAATCGACGTCGCCCGAACCTATCTCGACGACTGCCTGGCCCAGCACCTCGCCGGCGAGCTGACCGCGGCGCGGGCCGCCCGGCTGAAATGGTGGACCACCGACCTGCAGGTGCGAACCGCCGACCGCTGCCTGCAGCTGCACGGCGGCTACGGCTACATGCGCGAGTACGCCGTGGCGCGCGCGTTCGTCGACGCCCGCATCCAGACGATCTACGGCGGGACCAACGAGATCATGAAGACGATCGTCGCCAAGGACCTGGGCATCTGATGGCCGTTGACTATGGCGCCCTGCCCGTCGAGGAGGCCGTCCGCGCGGCCCGGGCCGGCGCGCGGCGCCGCCAGGTGCTCGACGCCGCGGTCAAGGTGATGGGAAGGCACGGATTCCACCAGATGTCCATGCAGGATCTGGCCGCCGAGGCCAAGGTCAGCGTCGGCCTCATCTACACCTACTTCGGCGGCAAGGAGGACCTGCTGCTGGCCACGATCGTGCGGATCCTCGACGTGTTCCGCGACCAGCTGGCGCCCGTGATGGCCGCCGCCGGCGACGACGTCGTCGACCAACTGGCCGCAGGCATCGGCCGCTACATCCAGATCGTGGACGAGAACCTCGACGGCGTGGTGCTGACCTATCGGGAGAGCCGGACACTGGCGCCGGCCGACCGGGCCAGGATCAAGGAACTCGAAATCGCTACCGCGGCACCCCTGCGCGCGGTCATCGAGGCCGGTATCGCCGCGGGCGTCTTCCGCGATGTCGACGTCGACGTCACCGTGTTCGACATCATGCTGCTCGCCCACGGCTGGGCGCTCAAGCACTGGCATTTCGGCCCGGCCTACACCCGCGACGAGTACATCCGGCTGCAGACCCGCCACCTGCTGCACGCATTGGTGCGCGACGACCGTCGCGCCGACTACGGACACGTGCTGGAATGAAGCCATGAGACTCACCGCGCTCCGTAACATGGCCGCCGCGTTCGCGCTGGGCGCCGTCGTCGTGGCGCCGGCCGCCGGCGCCGACCCCACCGTCGCGCTGCCCCCGATGACATCCAGCGGCGGTGGCCCGATCATCGGTGGCGGCACCAATGCCGGGATCGCGCAGCAGCTGTTCAGCTTCGGCACTCCCAACGTGCAGGAGGCCGACGGCTCGGACGCGGCGCAATTCATCACGGCCGCCGCCGCGAGCGCCAATCCCCAACTGGCCGCTCCCTTCTCGCTGATGCGCCGGGCGCTGGCATGCCAGACCAACAACGCCGGGTTCGGGGCGCGCGCCTACCGGCGCAGCGATGGGCAATGGGGTGGCGCGATGGTGGTCGCGGCCAAGAGCGCGACGCCCAACATGGACGGGCTGTCGGCCTGCGCCAAGACGAATTGGCGCAGGGCCACGGCCGGCGCGCAGAACTCGCTCTGCAACAGCGGCTGGAGCACGCCCAACACCTTCGAGAGCCGCCGCGGCGAGACTTATTACGTCCTGCTCGCCGGCACCTCCGACGACTTCTGCACCGCGGTCAACGGCAAGTTCAAGGACAACTCCAACGGGTGGCCGTTCTAGCCGCAACCCCGAAATGGGCTGCGCGAGTGGCTGTTCCGGATGTGGGCAGCGCCGAAGGGGCGCGCCTGCATCCATTGCGGCCGGCCGACCCCGGCCAGACTAAGGGTAGGATTACCATTCTCGAATATCTCCGCGGCCACCATTGATCCGCCGGAAACTTCCATCCGATTGAATTCAATACATGTCACGCGGACACGCAACTTCCGGCGATGAGTTCGGCGCGCCGGTTTTCGAAATCCACTGTGGCAACGGAAAAGACGCCGTAGACTCCCGCCATCGGGTAATCGGGCGATCGGGCAAACAAGGGAAATTTCCATCCATGAACGGGGTTGGTGTTATGTCACGATTGACCGGCAAGATCATTCTCGCAGCGATGCTCGGATTCACCGTCTGCGCGGCTTCGGCTTGTACGACGCCGATAACAATCGATTGCGGTCCGTCCCTGACCTGCCAGTAACAGCAGGCCATATCCGCGACTTCGGCAAGGGATCGTCCACCCCCCAGGGCGGGCGATCCCTTGCCGTACCGCTGCGTTCACCCGGATTGTCCTGTGCGACAGCCGGATCTGCGGGCGCCCGTGCCGATCTGCGCCTCGCCGTGACGCCCGAGGTGTCCTAGTCGTACGGTGGACATGCGTTGCAAACAGCATGCGACCAGAACGACGAGGCCAATAAGGGGTAAGCATGTCGCGTCATCGCGTCGTCATCATCGGAAGCGGATTCGGCGGTTTGAACGCGGCCAAGGCCCTGAAGCGGGCCGACGTGGACGTCACGTTGATCTCGAGGACGACTACCCACCTTTTCCAGCCGCTGCTGTACCAGGTGGCCACCGGCATCCTGTCCGAGGGCGACATCGCCCCGACCACCCGGCTGATCCTGCGCCGACAGAAAAACGTCCGGGTGCTGTGGGGCGAGGTCAGCGGCATCGACCTGACCGCGAAAACCGTGACATCGCACCTGATGGGCATGCAGACGGTGACGCCCTTCGACAGCCTGATCGTGGCCGCCGGCGCGCAGCAGTCCTATTTCGGCCACGACGAGTACGCCGCCTTCGCGCCCGGCATGAAGAGCGTCGACGACGCCCTCGAGCTGCGGGCCCGCATCCTCGGCGCGTTCGAGGCCGCCGAGGTCGCCACCGACCCGGACGAGCGGCAACGCCGCCTGACGTTCGTAGTGGTCGGCGCCGGGCCGACCGGAGTCGAGCTGGCCGGTGAGATAGTCCAGCTCGCCGAGCGCACCCTGGCCGGGGCCTTCCGGACGATCACCCCCAGCGAATGCCGGGTCATCCTGCTCGACGCGGCGCCCGCGGTATTGCCGCCGATGGGTGAGAAGCTGGGCCTCAAGGCGCAACGCCGGCTGCAGAAGATGGACGTCGAGATCCAGCTCAACGCGATGGTGACCGCGGTCGACTACATGGGCATCACCGTCAAAGACGCCGACGGCAGCGAGCGCCGCATCGAATGCGCGTGCAAGGTGTGGGCCGCGGGCGTGCAGGCCAGCGGTCTGGGCAAAATGGTCGCCGAACAGTCCGACGGCACCGAGACGGACCGCGCCGGACGGGTCATCGTCGAACCCGACCTCACCGTCAAGGGGCACCCGTACGTGTTCGTCATCGGCGACCTGATGTCGGTCCCCGGCGTACCGGGCATGGCCCAGGGCGCGATCCAGGGCGCGAAATACGTCACCAATCTGATCAAGCAGGCGGTGAAGGGCCACGACGATCCGGCCAACCGCAAGCCGTTCAAGTACTTCGACAAGGGCAGCATGGCCCTGATCTCCCGGTACAGCGCCGTCGCGAAGGTCGGCAAGCTCGAGTTCGGCGGCTTCATCGCCTGGCTGGCCTGGCTGCTGCTGCACCTGTTGTATCTGGTCGGCTTCCGCAACCGCATCGCCGCCATGTTCTCCTGGGGCATCTCCTTCCTGGGCCGCACCCGCGGCCAGATGGCCATCACCAGCCAGATGATGTACGCCCGGCCGGTGGTGGACTGGGTGGAGCGGCAGGCCCAAGAGGGGACGCTGGCGGCGGCCGAACGCATCGAGGCCGCCGAGAAACAGGCCGGCTAGCTCTTCGGCTAGCTCAGAGCCTGGTCGATGTCGGCGATCAGGTCGTCGGTGCCCTCCAGCCCGACCGAGATCCGGACCACGCCGTCGCCGAGGCCGATGGCGGCGCGGCCCTCCGGGCCCATCGCCCGGTGGGTGGTGGTGGCGGGGTGTGTGACAAGGGATTTGGCGTCGCCCAGGTTGTTGGAGATGTCGATCAGCCGCAACTTGTCCAGCACCTCGAAGGCCCGTTGCTTGGCCTTGTCGTCGGGGCAGTCGAGGGCGAAGGTGATCACCGTGCCGCCGCCGGACATCTGCCGCTTGGCCAGCTCGTATTGCGGGTGCGACGGCAGATACGGGTAGCGGACCCAGCTCACCGCGGGATGGGTCTCCAGGAATTCCGCGATCCGGTGCGCCGAGGAGTTGCTGTGCTCGACCCGGATCGCCAGCGTCTCAAGGCCTTTCACCAACACCCAGGCGTTGAACGCGCTCAGCGCCGGTCCGGTGTGCCGCATCAGCTTCTGCACCGGGCCGTCGATGTACTCCTTGTCGCCGAGGATGGCGCCGCCCAGCACCCGGCCCTGACCGTCGATGTGCTTGGTGCCCGAGTACACCACCACGTCGACCCCGAGGGGAATGCCCTGCTGCAGCAGCGGGGTGGCAAAGACGTTGTCCAACACCACCTTTGCGCCTGCGGCGTGGGCGAGCTCGACCACCGCGGCGATGTCCACCAGCGACTGCATCGGGTTCGACGGCGTCTCGAAGAACACCGCCGCGGTGGGCACGGACAGCGCCTCCTCCCACTGCGCGAGGTCGTCGCCGTCCACGAAGACGGTCTCGACGCCCCAGCGCGGCAGGATCTCGTTGCACACCACGAAGCACGACCCGAACAGGCTGCGCGCCGCGACCAGCCGGTCCCCGGCGGCCAGCAGCGCGCCCAGCGCAGTGAACACCGCCGCCATTCCGCTCGCGGTACGGGAACCCGACCGTGACGATGTTCGAGGAGCGGTTGCGCCTGATCGAGGGCGCCCCCGCGGCGTTCGCCACCGCGAGCGGAATGGCGGCGGTGTTCACTGCGCTGGGCGCGCTGCTGGCCGCCGGGGACCGGCTGGTCGCGGCGCG
>NZ_LZKF01000056.1:0-30067 GCF_001672665.1 Mycobacterium sp. E2238
GTGTTGTGGCGGCGGGGGCGGCGCCCGATCCGCTGGGACGCCCCAATCACCGTGGCCAACAACCGATCCGGCGGCGGGGTCCGGGTGCAAGACGGTGTTGCGGTGGTGGCCGTGCAGCTGCTCGGCCGGGCACACCAAGCGACCTTGGTGACGGGTTCGGTGACCGTCGAAACCGACAACGTCATCGATGTCGTCGAATTGGTGCCGATGATGCACCAGGCGCTGGGGCTGCGGCTCGACTCGATCAGCGTCGTCTCACTCGGTTCCCGGCACGGCAACATCGGCGATTACCCGCGGGTGTATGACTCGGAGATCGGCACGCCGCCGTATGCGGGCCGGCGCGAGACCTGGCTGATCATGCGGCTGTCCATCATCGACAACACCCAAGCGCTCCGCTGGCGCACCACGGTTGGCGCCGCGGCCATTTCGGCGGCGCAGCGCATCGCGGGCCTGCTGCGCTGCCAGGGGCTGCGGGCGAAGGTGGCCAACGCCACCGATCTGGCCGAGCTCGATCGGCGGCTGGGGTGCGACGCCATCGAGGGGGAGACGCAGAGATGGAAGGCCATCCGCGGTGAGGCCGGCTGGATGACGACCTACGCGTATCCGCCCGACGCGATCGCCTCGCGCGTGCTGTCGCAGGCGTGGACGCTGCGCGCCGACGAGGTCATCCAGAACGTGACCGTGTATCCGGATGCGACCTGCACCGCGACCATCACCGTGCGCACGCCCACGCCGGCTCCCACCCCGCCGAGTGTGATCCTGCGCCGGCTAAACGGGGAACAGGCCGCGGCCGCCGCGGCCAACATGTGCGGCCCGCGCCCCTTTCTGCGGGCGTTGCGGCCCAGCCCGCTGCCCGAGCAACTGCTCACCGAGATCGGCCCTTCGGGCGTGCTGATCGGGAAACTGAGCAACGGGGACCGCCTGCTGATCCCCGTCACCGATGCCGGCGAGCTGTCAAGGGTTTTCGTGGCCGCCGACGATCCGGTCGCCAAGCGGATCGTGATCCGCACCGCCGGTGCCGGCGAGCGGGTGTGCGTGCATACCCGCGACATGACGCGCTGGGCCAGCGTGCGGATGCCGGAGATCGGCGTCGTCAGCACGGCGCGGCCCGCGCCGCGCACCACCGTCAGCGTCGTGGAGCACGTTGCCCCGATCTCACCCACCCCGCGACCCGCGACCGTGATCACCATCGCCCCGTCGGGCACGCGGCTGCCCGAGGGACACCGGCACAACTTCGAGGTGATCATCGAACAGGTCGGCCCGGCGATGGTGCGGGTCAGCGCGGCGGGGAAGGATTGGCTGGTCGAGATGGACATGTTCCGCGCCGAGCACCGCTACGTGAGTCTCGACCCGGTCACCATGTCGGTCACGTAGAACGTCAAGGATCCAAAGGGCACACGCAATGGGTGATTTACAAACTGCCCGTAGGCATTTCGATCGGGCCATGGCGGTGATGAGCAGGCAGGGCCGGGCGGCGGCGCTGCCGGAGTTCGTCGCGGCCACCGACGCCGATTCGTCGATGGCCGACGCGTGGCTGGGCCGCATCGCCTGCGGTGACAACGACCTCGCCTCGCTGAAGCGGCTCTATGCCACCAGCGAATGGCTGCACCGCGAAACGACCCGCATCGGACGGACGCTCGCCGCGGAGATCCAGCTGGGGCCCTACATCGGAATCACGGTGACCGACGCATCCCAAGTGGGGTTGGCGCTGTCGTCGGCGCTGACCATCGCCGGCGAATACGCCGAGGCCGACAGGCTGCTGTCCAATCGCGACCTGCTCGATTCTTGGACCAACTATCAGTGGCACCAGCTGGCCCGCGCGTTCTTGATGTACACGACGCAGCGCTGGCCGGACGTGTTGTTGGCCGCCGCCGAGGAACTTCCGCCGCAGGCGATCATCATGTCGGCCGTGACGGCGTCGATCTGCGCGCTGGCGGCCCACGCCGCGGCACATCTCGGGCAGGGCCGGGTCGCGCTTGACTGGCTCGACCGCGTCGACGTGATCGGGCAGACCAATGCGTCGGGCCGCTTCGACGCCGACGTGCTGACCGCATCGATCGGGCCGGCCGATATCCCGCTGCTGGTCGCCGATTTGGCGTATGTGCGCGGGATGGTGCACCGCCAGCTGCGCGAGGAAGACAAGGCCCAGGTCTGGCTGTCGAAGGCCACCATCAACGGCGTTCTGACCGAGGCCGCGAAGGCGGCTTTGGCCGACCCGAACCTGCACCTGGTCGTGACCGACGAGGAAACCATCGCCAGCCGGACCGATCGGTGGGATGTGTCGACCGCCAAGAGCCGTGACGAGCTGGACGACGACGCCACCTCGGAACGGCGCGCCGAGTTGCTCGCCGAGGGCCGGGCATTGCTGGCCAAGCAGGTCGGGCTGGCCGCGGTCAAGCAGGCCGTGTCGGCGCTCGAGGATCAGCTCGAAGTGCGGATGATGCGCCTCGAGCATGGCCTGCCGGTGGAGGGACAGACCAACCACATGCTGCTAGTTGGTCCGCCCGGTACCGGCAAGACGACCACCGCCGAAGCGCTCGGCAAGATCTACGCCGGCATGGGCATCGTCCGCAACCCCGAAATCCGGGAGGTCCGGCGGTCGGACTTCTGCGGCCACTACATCGGGGAGTCGGGGCCCAAGACCAACGCGCTGATCGAAAAGTCGCTCGGCCAAATCATTTTCATGGACGAGTTCTATACCCTGATCGAGCGGCATCAGGACGGCACACCCGACATGATCGGCATGGAGGCCGTCAACCAGCTCCTGGTGGCGCTGGAAACACACCGCTTCGACTTCTGTTTCATCGGTGCCGGTTATGAGGATCAGGTGGACGAATTCCTCACCGTGAACCCGGGTTTGGCCGGCAGGTTCAATCGCAAGCTGCGCTTCGAGTCGTATTCACCGGCCGAGATCGTCGAGATCGGTCACCGTTATGCGGCGCCGCGCGCCAGCAAGCTCGACGACGCCGCGCGGGAGGCATTCCTGGACGCGGCGACGACCATCCGCAATTACACGACGCCGGGCGGGCGGCACGGCATCGACGCCATGCAGAACGGCCGGTTCGCCCGCAACGTCATCGAACGTGCCGAGGGATTTCGGGACACCCGCGTGGTCGCGCAAAAGCGCGCGGGCCAAACGGTGACGGTCGAGGATCTGCAGATCATCACCGCCCCCGACATCGAGGCCGCGGTGCGCAGCGTGTGCTCGGACAATCGCGACATGGCGGCCATCGTCTGGTAGGCCCCGGCCGCCAAGCCTCGTCGGGTGTCAGGCCGGCTCGAAGCGGAAGACGGCCAGCCGCCCCGCCAACGCTTCGAATTCGTCGGCCGTCCCATCACGCACCATCCCCGATCGTTTCGCGAACGCCACGCCGACGGGCACCCGGGCCGGAAACGCCCGGAGCACAGGCCGCGCCTCCCCGACGGAGAGTTCGACGATCCGGACCTGCCGGGACCGTCGTCCCCGGCTGAGCGTGCCGGTGCCGGCCGCCCGGGCGTTGGCCGCCCAGTCGGCACCCGGATAGCCCGCCACGACGTAGAGGCCACCCTGAAACTCGAATGGCGTCATCGGAGTGCTGCGAGGCCGACCCGACTTGCGGCCGGGGACCGTCAGCACCATGGCGGGTCCGGTGGGAATCCCGAGGCGTTGGACCGCCATCATCACCCTGTTCATCGGCTTGAGGAAGCGCGGCGGACGCGGTTCGGACATTCGCGGTTCCTTTGCTAACTCGCCCGGGCGAAGACGTCGCGGTGCCCGGCGACCCATTGGCTGAAGGGCGACGCCGGCCGGCCGAGGATCCTCTCCACGTCGTGGGTGACGAGCGCGGGTGCATCGAGCGTCGCGGCCAGCATGGCGATGTAGGCGTCCGCGAACTCGGGGGTGAAGCCCAACGCGAGGAAGCGTTCGCGCACCGCGGCATTCGGTATCTCGCGGTACTGCAGCGGCCGACCCAGGACTGCGCCGATGACCTCGACCAGCTCTGAGTTGGTGAAGGCTCGCGGACCGGTCAGCGGGATCCGCTGCCCGACAAGCTCATCGGTGAGCAACGCCCGCGCCGCCACCGCCGCGATGTCGGTCTCGACGATCGGTGCCGTCGAGGCCGCGGCGTACGGCCCGAAAACCACATCGCCCGAACGGATTTGCGGGGACCACATGCCGGCGAAGTTCGTCGCGAACACGGTCGGCCGCAGGCTCACCCAGGTCAGGCCGGAGTCGACGGCGAGCTGCTCGACCTCCTTGTTGCGGTCCCCGCGGAAGCGGGACGGCTGCCGGGCGAAGTCGTCGTCGGCGTTGATCGCCGAGAGCGCCACCAGCTTCTTCACCCCGGCGCGCACGCACTCGGTCACCACCTTCTGCAGGTCCTCTCCCAGCGCCCGGGAATTGAGGAACACCGCCGACGCGCCGGGCAGCGCCCCGGCCGCCGACCCGACCGGTTCGACGCCGGGCGGAAACCCGGCCGTCTCCGGCGTGCGGGTCACCGCGCGCACCGGCGCGCCCGCGGCGGCGAGGGCGGCGACGAGAGGGCGTCCGACGTTGCCGGTCGCCCCGGTTACCACAATGGTCATGGGAAGGCCCCTTTCTCGTAATTTTTTGCGGTGTTCCAAGGACGGGGCGAAGGGTGCGAAAGTTACACCGGGAAACCTGTAACTTTTCACCGCAGCGGATCGTCGAAGAGTCATGAACCAGTCGCAGTCAGCGGGCGACCAGGTCGCCGAGGCCTGGCGTCGTCACCGCCCGTATCTGGTCAACCTCGCCTACCAAATGCTCGGCGACGTCGGCGAGGCGGAAGACGTTGCGCAGGAGGCGTTTCTGCGGCTCTCTCGGGCGGACGTCGACGAGATCGAGGACGTCCGAGGCTGGCTGACGGTGGTGGCGAGCCGGCTCTGCCTCGACCAGGTGCGCTCGGCGCGCGCCCGCTACGAACGACCGGGCGAGGTCCAGGAGCGGCCGACGCCGCACCGCGCCGACCCGGCCGACCGGGTCACCCTCGACGACGAGATCCGCGCCGCCTTGCTGGAAGTGCTGCGCAGGCTCAGTCCCGGGGAACGGGTCGCCTTCGTGCTGCACGACGTGTTCGGCGTCCCGTTCGAATCGATCTCCGAAACCGTGGGCCGCCCGGTGGGCACCTGCCGCCAGCTGGCGCGCAGGGCGCGGGCGAAATTCGTTGCTGCGCAACCCAAGACCAATGAGGTGGCCTCGGCCGAACACCAGCTCGTCACCGAGAAGTTCATCACCGCATGCGCCAACGGCGACGTCGCCGCGTTGGCCGCCGTGCTGGACCCGACGGTGTGGGGCGTGGGCACGATCCTCGCCGATCCGCCGCCACCGCCGCAGATCAACCACGGGCCGGATGCGGTGGCCACCAACCTGCTGCGCTACCTATGGCCGGACGTGACGTTGGTCAGCGGCCCCGTCGGGCAACCGGTGCTGTTGGCGTTCACCGATCGCCGGCTCTTCGCCGTCATCGTGCTGACGATCAGCGGGTCCCGCGTGGCCAAGATCGAGGCCATCGCCGACCCGGCCGCGCGGATGGGACCGGCGGCCGAACGGGGTTAGCCCGGCCGGTCGTCGTGCCGCGCCGCGAAATAGCCCGCGATCGTCGCCGTGACCTCCAGGAATTTCCGCCGCGTCGCCGACGCCATTTCGCGGCTCACATCGATCACACCGCCGGGCCGCAGGTGGGGGTCGAAGGGCACCTCGATCACCGGCCGGCCGTGGTCGATGAATTCGCGGGCCAGCAACGCCCGGGTGCGTTTGTCGGCGTGGCCGTCCGAATCGTTGAGCACGACGACGCTCTTCTGCAGCAGTGTGTCGAAGCCCTGATCGGCCAGCCACTCCAGGGTCCTGGCGGCAGCGTTCGCCCCGTCCGCCCACGGCGAGGAGACCACGATCAGCGCGTCCAGATCGCGCAGCACCTCCTGGGTGACCGGCGCGTCCATCGTTGAACCACAGTCGATCACCGAGATCGCGAAATGGCGGTCGAGGCGTAACGCGGCCTCCCGGTAGATCGCGGGATCGAGCACCCGGCGCGGGCCGGACGCCGGTTCACCGCCGAGCACGTGCAGGCCGGCGGAGTTGCGCCCCACCCGGGCGACGACATCGGTGAAAGACTGCAGGTTCTTGTCGGCCGTGAGTTCCCAGAACGATCCGGACGACCCCGGGTCGATTCGGCTGCTGAGTCGGCCGAAGGCGGTGTCGGCGTCGATCGCGACAACGTGATCCTGCCGCCGGAGTTCGGCGAACAGCGAACCGACACTGGCGGCCACCGACGTTTTTCCGACCCCGCCCTTGCCCAGGACGCCGACCTTGTAGTTGCCGACCAAGCGGGCCCGGATCGCCGCCTCGAATTGGGCGTCCTGTAGCTGCGCGGGTGACGGACCGAGCCTGACGAGGCCGAAAGTGATCAGCCGGACCACGCGTCGCCAACCGCGGTCGGGTGTTGCGTCGACGGCCGTGGTGGACCGCGCCGGAGCGGCCGCGGTCGGCGGCGCCGCAGTGGCGGGTGCGGGGGCCTCCTGGGGAGCCGACATCGCGGGCGGTCGCGGGAAAACAGGCGGGGCGGCGGGCTGTGGAGGTGACGCGGGCGGACGCTGCGGAGGCGCCGGTGGCCGCGCTGGAGGCGCCGATGGTGGCCGCGGTGCGAGGCGCTGGCCGACCGGAGGCGGCGGCGGCACACTCCTGGGCTCGGGCCCGGGCGGGCGCGTCGCCGGCGTAGCGGGCGGCGGCTGCAGACGGTCCCGCAGGAATTCGTCGGGCTCGTTCATGGGCTCCTCGGATGCCAGGCGATCGGTCGGCGCTGGTGGGTGCGTCCTGGGCTAGTGATAAGCGCCACGGCAAACCGTCGGCGCCGGATGCGGACCAGTGCCCGTCCAGTATCTCCTCCGTGCCGCCCATCGCTACCGTGCAAACTTAGCAGCGCTCGGTTTCGCGCGCCCGCGACGGCATGTGCCGCCCGCTGAGCACGATCATGCGCGCCGATTCCGAGGCTGTGGGCAAGCACGCGGGCGGCGTCAGCAAACATTGATCCGCGGTGGATCCGGCACATCGGACCGCCGGATGTGGCGCGGCCGTGACGAAAACTCCAGCGCCAAAAGTGCACGTCCGCCAGGGTGTCGCCCTACGGCCGCCGAGAAATTTACGGTGCTGCCAGCTGGCGGTTAGACTTGACGAAGTTGGCATGTCAGGCGGGTATTGTCATATCGTTTTACGACTTGTCGAGACCGGTTTCCAGGCCACCGTTCAGCGCTGCACGGACGCATCCCTAACAGGATCATCTCCACCTGGGGGACAGCCTATCGAGACAAGACCGAGGGGTCTTAAGCCCGCAACCTCCGGGTGCGACTCCGTCGGAGCAGCTGTTAACGGCAGCTCAACGTTCAGGTGAAGGGTCAGGTGCATATGACGCCCAAGCGCGTCGGGTTATACAACCCCGCGTTCGAGCACGACTCGTGCGGGGTAGCCATGGTCGTCGATATGCACGGCCGTCGTAGCCGCGACATTGTCGACAAGGCCATCACCGCGCTGCTCAACCTCGAACACCGCGGTGCGCAGGGCGCCGAGCCGCGCAGCGGTGACGGTGCCGGCATCCTGATCCAGGTCCCGGACGCCTTCCTGCGCGAGGTCGTGGATTTCGAGTTGCCCCCGGCGGGCAGTTATGCCACCGGTATCGCGTTCCTGCCGCAGTCGTCCAAGGACGCCGCGGCCGCCTGCGACGCGGTGGAGAAGATCGCCGAAGCCGAGGGCCTGACGGTGCTCGGCTGGCGGAACGTGCCCATCGACGACTCGTCACTGGGCGCGCTGTCCCGCGACGCGATGCCCACATTCCGGCAGGTGTTCATGGCCGGTGCATCGGACATGACGCTGGAGCGCCGCTGCTATCTGGTCCGCAAGCGCGCCGAGCACGAACTCGGCACCAAGGGTCCCGGGCAGGACGGGCCCGGCCGCGAAACCGTCTATTTCCCAAGCCTTTCCGGTCAGACGATGGTCTACAAGGGCATGCTGACCACGCCGCAGCTCAAGGCGTTCTACCTTGACCTGCAAGACGATCGGATGACCAGCGCGCTGGGCATCGTGCATTCGCGCTTCTCCACCAACACCTTCCCGTCGTGGCCGCTGGCCCATCCGTTCCGTCGGGTGGCCCACAACGGCGAGATCAACACCGTCACCGGCAATGAGAACTGGATGCGTGCCCGCGAGGCGTTGATCAAGACCGATGTCTTCGGCACGGAAGCCGATGTGGAGAAGCTGTTCCCGATCTGTACCCCGGGCGCCTCGGACACCGCGCGTTTCGACGAGGCGCTCGAACTGCTGCACCTGGGTGGCCGCAGCCTGGCCCACGCGGTGCTGATGATGATTCCCGAAGCGTGGGAACGCAACGAGTCCATGGACCCGGCGCGGCGGGCGTTCTACGAATTCCACGCGTCCTTGATGGAGCCCTGGGACGGCCCCGCGTCGATCACGTTCACCGACGGCACCATCGTGGGCGCCGTACTGGACCGAAACGGCTTGCGCCCCTCCCGGATCTGGGTCACCGAAGACGGCTTGGTGGTGATGGCTTCCGAGGCCGGTGTCCTGGACCTGGACCCCGCCAAGGTGGTCCGCCGGATGCGGTTGCAGCCGGGCCGGATGTTCTTGGTGGACACCACACAAGGGCGCATCGTCTCCGACGAGGAGATCAAGGCCGAACTCGCCGCCGAGCACCCGTACCAGGAATGGCTGGACCGCAACCTGGTTCCCCTCGACAAGCTGCCGCAGGGCGACTACGTGCGGATGCCCCATGATCGACTCGTCAAGCGGCAGCTGACATTCGGCTACACCTATGAAGAGCTCAACCTGTTGGTGTCGCCCATGGTGCGCACGGGCGCCGAGCCGATCGGCTCGATGGGCACCGACACCCCGGTCGCGGTGCTCTCGCAGCGGCCCCGGATGCTCTACGACTACTTCCAGCAGCTGTTCGCGCAGGTGACCAACCCGCCGCTGGACGCGATCCGCGAAGAGGTGGTCACCAGCTTGCAGGGCACCACCGGCGGCGAGCGCGACCTGCTCACGCCGACCGAGCAGTCCTGCCACCAGATCGCATTGCAGCAGCCGATTCTGCGCAACCACGAGCTGGCCAAGCTCGTCAACCTCAATCCCGACGACGAGGTCAACGGGCGCCCGCATGGCATGCGGTCCAAGGTGATTCGTTGCCTGTACCCGGTCGCCGAGGGGGGCGCCGGATTGGCGGCGGCGCTCGATGACGTACGCGCACAGGCGTCTGCCGCGATCGAGGACGGTGCGCGGGTCATCATCTTGTCGGACCGCGAGTCCGACGAGCAGATGGCGCCCATCCCGTCGCTGCTCGCCGTTTCCGGAGTGCACCATCATCTGGTGCGCGACCGGACGCGCACCCACGTGGGTCTGGTCGTGGAGACCGGTGACGCCCGCGAGGTGCACCACATGGCGATGCTGATCGGGTGTGGGGCGGCGGCGATCAACCCCTATCTGGTGTTCGAGTCGATCGAGGACATGCTCGACCGCGGTGCGATCGACGGCTTCTCGGATCGGCAAGAGCGCGAGAAGGCGCTGAACAACTACGTCAAGGCTGCCGGCAAGGGCGTGCTCAAAGTGATGTCCAAGATGGGCATTTCGACGCTGGCCTCCTACACCGGCGCGCAGCTGTTCCAGGCGGTCGGCGTCTCAGAGGACGTGCTCGACGAGTACTTCACCGGGTTGAGCTGCCCGATCGGCGGGATCACGCTGGAGGACATCGCCGCCGACGTCGCGGCTCGCCACCGGCTGGCCTACCTGGACCGCCGCGACGAGCGCGCGCACCGCGAACTCGAGGTGGGCGGCGAGTACCAGTGGCGCCGGGAAGGTGAGTACCACCTGTTCAACCCGGAGACCGTATTCAAGCTGCAGCACTCGACTCGCACCGGGCAGTACAAGATCTTCAAGGACTACACCCGCCTGGTCGACGACCAGAGCGAGCGGATGGCGTCGCTGCGCGGCCTGCTGAAGTTCCGCGGCGGTGTGCGTCCCCCGGTTCCGCTGGAAGAGGTCGAACCCGCCAGCGAGATCGTCAAGCGATTCTCCACCGGGGCGATGAGCTACGGCTCGATCTCGGCCGAGGCGCACGAGACGCTCGCCATCGCGATGAACCGCCTGGGCGGGCGCTCCAACAGCGGGGAAGGCGGCGAGAACGTCAAGCGCTTCGACCGCGACCCCAATGGGGATTGGCGCCGCAGCGCCATCAAACAGGTCGCTTCGGCGCGTTTCGGCGTCACGTCGCACTACCTGACGAACTGCACCGACATCCAGATCAAGATGGCGCAGGGCGCGAAACCCGGTGAGGGGGGCCAGCTTCCGGGACACAAGGTGTACCCGTGGGTCGCCGAGGTGCGCCACTCCACACCGGGCGTCGGGCTCATCTCCCCGCCGCCGCACCACGACATCTACTCCATCGAGGATCTCGCGCAGCTGATCCACGACCTGAAAAACGCCAACCCGTCCGCGCGGGTGCACGTCAAGCTGGTCTCCGAGAACGGGGTGGGCACGGTTGCGGCCGGCGTTTCCAAGGCGCACGCCGACGTGGTGTTGATCTCCGGCCACGACGGTGGCACCGGCGCCACCCCGCTGACGTCGATGAAGCACGCCGGGGCGCCGTGGGAACTGGGCCTGGCCGAGACGCAGCAGACCCTGTTGCTCAACGGGTTACGTGACCGGATCGTCGTGCAGGTGGACGGGCAGCTCAAGACGGGCCGCGACGTGATGATCGCCGCGCTGCTCGGCGCCGAGGAATTCGGCTTCGCCACCGCGCCGCTGGTGGTGGCCGGCTGCATCATGATGCGGGTGTGCCACCTGGACACCTGCCCGGTCGGCGTGGCCACCCAGAACCCGGTGCTGCGGGAGCGGTTCACCGGTAAGCCCGAGTTCATCGAGAACTTCTTCATGTTCATTGCCGAAGAGGTCCGGGAATACATGGCGCAGTTGGGTTTCCGCACCCTCAATGAGGCCGTCGGCCAGGTCGGCGCGCTGGACACCACGCTGGCCCGCGCGCACTGGAAGGCGCACAAGCTCGACCTCGCGCCGGTGCTGCACGAGCCGGAGTCGGCGTTCATGAACCAGGACCTGTACTGCAGCTCCCGGCAGGACCACGGCCTGGACAAGGCGCTCGATCAGCAGTTGATCGTGATGAGCCGGGAGGCGCTCGATTCCGGCAAGCCGGTGCGCTTCTCCACCACCATCAGCAACGTCAACCGCACGGTGGGCACCATGCTCGGCCACGAGGTGACGAAAGCGTATGGCGGCCAAGGGCTTCCGGATGGCACTATCGACATCACGTTCGACGGATCCGCGGGCAACAGCTTCGGTGCCTTCGTGCCCAAGGGAATAACCTTGCGGGTCTACGGCGACGCCAACGACTACGTCGGCAAGGGATTGTCCGGCGGCCGGATCGTGGTGCGCCCATCGGACAACGCCCCGCAGGACTACGTGGCCGAGGACAACATCATCGGCGGCAACGTGATCCTGTTCGGCGCGACCAGCGGCGAGGCCTTCCTGCGCGGGGTGGTCGGCGAGCGGTTCGCGGTCCGCAACTCCGGCGCCCACGCCGTCGTCGAGGGCGTGGGTGACCACGGATGCGAATACATGACGGGTGGCCGGGTTGTGATCCTTGGCCGGACTGGCCGCAACTTCGCGGCGGGAATGTCAGGCGGTGTGGCTTACGTGTACGACCCGAACGAGGAACTTCCGGACAATCTCAACATCGAGATGGTCGACGTGGAGACGTTGGACGAAGACGATGCCGAATTCCTGCACGGCATCATCCAGGCCCACGTGGACGCGACCGATTCCGCGGTCGGCCAGCGGATCCTGGCGGACTGGCGCGGGCAACAACGCCACTTCGTCAAGGTGATGCCACGCGACTACAAGAAGGTGCTGCAAGCGATCGCCGAAGCCGAGCGCGACGGCGTCGATGTGGACAAGGCGATCATGGCGGCCGCACATGGCTGATCCGAGCGGCTTCCTGAAGTACACGCACCGCGAACTGCCGAAGCGCCGGCCTGTCCCGCTGCGGTTGAAGGACTGGCACGAGGTCTACGAGGACTTCGACGAAGGAACCCTGCGTGAGCAGGCGACCCGCTGCATGGATTGCGGTATCCCGTTCTGCCACAACGGGTGTCCGTTGGGCAACCTGATCCCGGAATGGAACGACCTGGTGCGCAGGGGTCGCTGGCGCGACGCGATCGAGCGGCTGCACGCCACCAACAACTTCCCGGACTTCACCGGGCGGCTGTGTCCGGCGCCGTGTGAACCGGCGTGTGTGCTTGGCATCAACCAGGATCCGGTGACCATCAAGCAGATCGAGCTCGAGATCATCGACCACGCCTTCGAGGAAGGCTTCGTGGTGCCGCTGCCCCCGGACAAGCTGACCGGGAAAAAGGTCGCCGTGGTGGGTTCGGGCCCGGCCGGTTTGGCGGCGGCTCAGCAGCTGACCCGGGCCGGCCACACGGTCACCGTTTTCGAGCGGGCGGATCGGATCGGCGGGCTGCTGCGCTACGGCATTCCGGAATTCAAGATGGAGAAGCGCGTTCTCGACCGGCGCCTGAACCAAATGCGTTCCGAAGGAACCGAATTCCGCGCCGGCGTCAACGTCGGGGTCGACATCACCGCCGAACAGCTGCGCGCCGACTTCGACGCGGTGGTTCTGGCCGGCGGCGCCACCGCGGGGCGGGACCTGCCCATTCCCGGTCGGGACCTGGACGGGATCCACCAGGCGATGGAGTACCTGCCGTGGGGCAACCGGGTGCAGGAGGGCGACGACGTCCTCGGGCCCGACGGGGAACCCCCCATCACCGCGAAGGGCAAGAAGGTCGTCATCATCGGCGGTGGTGACACCGGGGCGGACTGCCTGGGTACCGCGCACCGGCAGGGCGCGACCGTCGTGCACCAGTTCGAGATCATGCCGCGACCGCCGGACACACGCGCCGAATCGACTCCGTGGCCGACCTACCCGCTCATGTACCGGGTGTCATCGGCGCACGAAGAGGGCGGCGAGCGGGTGTTCTCGGTGAACACCGAGAAGTTCATCGGCGAAGACGGCCGGGTGACGGCGCTGAAAGCGCATGAGGTCACCATGCAGGACGGCAAGTTCGTCAAGGTGGACGGCTCCGACTTCGAGCTCGACGTCGACCTGGTGCTGCTGGCCATGGGATTCGTCGGGCCGGAAAAGGAGGGCCTGCTCACCGACCTCGAAGTCAAGCTCACCGACCGCGGCAACGTCGCGCGCGGTGCCGACTTCGACACCTCGGTCCCCGGTGTGTTCGTCGCCGGGGACATGGGCCGCGGCCAGTCGCTGATCGTCTGGGCGATTGCGGAAGGCCGGGCCGCCGCCGCGGCCGTCGACCGCTACCTGATGGGTGCGACCGCGCTGCCGGCGCCGGTCAAGCCGACCGCCGTGCCGCTCCAGTAGTCACAGCAGTCACACCAGAAACAGAAGCACCAACTGTCGGCGAGTCGCCTCCCGTTTGCCAGACCGTGGTGTCTAATAGCCTGTTGTGGGCTCGGTCACACGGGCATCGGATTGGGGCCCCGGCTGAACGGAACGATCGCAGGAGTGATCACTGTGCACATCAATCCCGTACCCCGATCAAGGATGGGGCGAATCGCCTGGTCCTGGTTTCGTCACCCCGTCAAGAGCCGCGAGTTCCCCGCTAAACACGAGCGCCTGGTAACCGCTGACGATTTGCTGATCTTCGGGGCATAACGGCCCTGCCGCGCGCCGTCCGGCGCGTCGGAAAGGTTTGCTCGGGGCGACTAACGGGGAACCCGGCGCGTCAATCGAGCAACCCCGAATCGCGGATGGCCTCGGCGAGCGGTTCCAAGACGGCGGGGTCATGCGGCGGGTTGATGTACACGATGCCCAGGTCGAGTCCTTCGGCTTCGAGGCCGGCGGCCTCTTCGATGACCTTCTGGTAGTTGCGCTGCTCGTCCAGGCGCAGATGGGCGGACAGCGTGATCTCCTTCGGGCCGCGCCCGATCTTCTCGCACTCCGCGGCCAGCACGTCGCGCTTGCGGGCGAACTCCTCGGGAGGACCGCCGACGAAGTTCCAGTGCTGCGCGTAGCGCGCGGTGATCGGCAGCGTTCGTTTTTCCCCGCTGCCCCCGATGCAGATCGGCGGATGGGGACGCTGCACACCCTTGGGTTCGTTGCGGGCGCCCTTGAGCTGGTAGTACTTGCCGTGGAAGTCGGTGGTCTCCTGGCTGAGCAGGCTGGTCAAGACCTCGCACGCCTCCTCGAAGCGATCGAAGCGTTCCCGGATGCTGCCTAGCTCGATGCCGTAGGCGCCCGACTCCTCCTCGTTCCAGCCCGCGCCGATCCCCAACTCGAGTCGTCCGTTCGAGATGATGTCGAGCGCCGCGGCCATGTTGGCCAGCACGGCGGGGTGGCGGTAGTGGATCCCCGTGACCAGAGTTCCCAGCCGCAGCCGCTTGGTCGCCTGCGCCAGCGCGGTCAGCGTCGTCCATCCCTCGAGGCAGGGCCCGCTGGCGTCGGAGAAGATCGGGTAGAAGTGGTCGAACGTCCACCCGGACTCGTAGACGTCGATATCGTCGGCGGCCTGCCAGACGGCCAGCATGGCTGCCCAGGTGGTGTTTTGGGGAGAGGTCTTGAAGGCGAATCGCATGAAATCGACGTTAGTCGATGTTTATGAAGGGCAACTAAACTTGGTGCCGCGATGAGCTATTCCCTCGGAGTCGACACCAAGATCACCCTGCTGGCGGCCGGGCTGATCTTCCTGCTTGCCCTGGTCCTCGGGGTGTGGAAGTACCGGCAGATCATGGCCGCCGCCGACCATCGCGCCCATCCCTATGTCGACATCGCGCACCGGGCCGCGTTGCTCTACTCCTTCGCGACGCTGCTGCTGGCCGTCTTCGTCGAGCTCAGCGCCTGGCCGACGTGGATCAACCTGACCGCGGCCGGCGTGGTCGTCTTCTTCTTCGTCGGCGCCATCCTCAGTTACATCGCACACGGGGCGCGACGCGACACCGTCAACCAATTCGAGAATCCTGCGCCCGGAACCGGACTCTTCATGGCCTTGCTCATCGCCGGCGAGATCGGGGGCTTCAGCGTGCTGCTCGCCGGTTTCGTCGCCGGACAATTCTGACACCCTGGCCAGGCACACTGGAGTCATGGACCCGGTAACCGCCTTGCGGCAGATCGCTTACTACAAGGACCGGAGCCGCCAGGATCCCAGGCGCGTGATGGCGTACCGCAATGCCGCCGACATCGTCGAGGGCCTCGACGACGCGGCGCGCGAGCGCCACGGTCAGGCCAACAGCTGGCAATCGCTGCCGGGCATCGGCCCGAAAACCGCAAAGGTCATCGACCAGGCCTGGTCCGGTCACGAACCCGAGCTTCTCATCGAATTGCGTTCCGCCGCGGAGGATCTCGGTGGCGGCGACATCCGTGCGGCGCTACGCGGCGACTTGCACCTGCACTCGAACTGGTCGGACGGGTCGGCCCCGATCGACGAGATGATGGCGACCGCGTCCGCGCTGGGGCACGAATACTGCGCGCTGACCGACCACTCGCCGCGGCTGACGATCGCCAACGGGCTTTCGCCGGAACGGTTGCGCGCACAGCTCGACGTCATCGACAAGCTGCGTGACCAGTTCGCGCCGATGCGCATTCTCACCGGCATCGAGGTCGACATCCTCGAGGACGGCAGCCTCGACCAGGAGCCCGAGCTGCTCGAGCGCCTCGACGTGGTCGTGGCCAGCGTGCATTCGAAGCTTTCGATGGATGCCGCCGCGATGACGCGGCGCATGGTGCGCGCCGTCTCCAATCCACACGCCGACGTGCTGGGCCACTGCACCGGCCGGTTGGTCTCCGGCAACCGGGGCATCCGGCCCCAATCCAAGTTCGACGCCGAAGCGGTTTTCGCCGCCTGCCGCGATCACGGCACCGCGGTGGAGATCAACTCGCGCCCCGAACGCCGGGACCCGCCGACCCGGCTGCTCCAGCTGGCACTGGAGATCGGGTGCGTCTTCAGCATCGACACCGACGCGCACGCGCCAGGCCAGCTGGACTTTCTCGGCTACGGCGCGCAGCGCGCCCTGGACAACGGCGTGCCCGTCGAACGCATTGTCAACACCTGGCCGGCCGAGAAGCTGCTGGAGTGGACGGGCTCGAATTGAGCCGGTCGCTCAGACCCGCACCTCTTCAGCGTCCTCGGGAACCGGTTCCTCGGTGCGGCCGGCGCCTTGTAGAAGGTTCGCGGCGGCGACGGTCGCACAGGTCGCCGCGGGGATGAGCAACGCGTAGCCGCCCAATTCGGCGCCGAACACGATCCCGGCCACGCCACCGCCGAGGAATAGCAGGAGGGTGGTCGCCAGGATCGCGGCTTTCCAACTCTTGATGCCATGCAGCCGGCTGCGGCCGAGAATCAGCCCCAGGTCGGTGACGGTTCCGGTGAAGTGCGTGGTGCGGATCGCCATTCCGCGGAAGCTTGAGGTCATCCCGTTTTGCAGGCCGAGTGCTGCGGCGGCGAACAGCGCCTGCACCGCGGTCTGCTCGATCCCCAGGGCGTTGATCTGCGCCTTGACGACGGTCTCCTCGACCCCGGCCGCGGCAAGCACAAGCAACACCGCCTCGACGAAGAGCACGGCGGCGTGGCGTGGCCCCGCGAGGGAATCGGTGGGTGCGAGGATCGCCCCGGCTATGGTCGCTCCAGTCAGGAAGCCCACAAAGATCGCGCCGAGCACGTGGCCTTCATAAAGCCACGGGTTGGCCGTGTTCATGCCCAGCTGGGTGGTGATCGCGGTCAGGTTGCCGACGGGCAACGCCAAGATCAGCAGCGCCACCGCGTTGACGAAGCCCGCGGACAGGGCGAGCAGGGCGCTGTAACCGAGCAGGAAGCCCTCGCGGGGCGGGCCGCTGTCGCGGGCTTGATGCGGCGGCGGCATCGGATTCAGTTGCTCACTTTCGAGGTCGGGTTCTTCGTCAGCCTAACAACCGGGCCGTCCACAAACCGGGCCGCGAAGCCGATTCAAATCAACCTCAAATCATCCAAAAGTCATGTGGCAGAGAATGATTGGAGCAAACACGCTCAACCCGTCAGTCGGGGAGGTGTGGCATCTCTATACCCAGTTCACGGCCGACCAACACCCCGCGGGTGAGGGCGGATTTGCCGAAACGCTGGCGAACCCGGTCGACCGCGGCGTCGACCGCAGGCGATTCCCGGTCAAATGGCAATGCCAACTGCTGAGCGCCGCTGCGGTCGATGCCCGACACCGCGAAGCCGACCAGCGTCAGCCCGCGTTGCGAGATCAGGGGTGCCGCCAACGCAACCAGCTGCCGCGCGGCGGCCAGGATCGGTTGCGTCGAGGACGTCGCCCATGGCAGCGTCCGTGACCGCGTCGCCCGCCCGAAGTCGTCGAACCGCAGGCGCAGCACCACCGTGCGGCCGGTGCGCCCGGCGGCGCGCATCCGGCCGGTGATCCGGTCGATGAGGTTGACCACCACCGCGTCGATCTCGGCGGCCGACATGGTGTTGCCGGCGCGCCCCAGCGCCCGTTGCGCGCCCACCGACCGACGGCGCACACCGGTGGTCACCCGGCGGCGGTCGATGTTGCGGGACAGCGCGAACAGTTGGCGACCCATGGCGCCGCCCAGCAGCGAGGCCAGAGTCGACTCGCTCAGCTCGGCGACGTCGGCGACGGTCACGAGTCCGTGGGCGTGGAGTTTGTCGGCCGTCTTGGCGCCCACGCCCCACAGCCGCCGCACCGGCAACGGGTGCAGGAAGGTCAGCTCCTGGTCGGGCTGCACCAGCAGTAGCCCGTCCGGCTTGGCCTCCTGGCTGGCGACCTTGGCGAGAAACTTCGTGCGGGCGATCCCCACAGTGATGGGCAGGCCGACCCGGTCGCGCACGTCGGCCCGCAGCCGTCCGGCGATCTCAACCGGCGTCCCGGAAACCCGGCGCAGCCCGCCGACATCAAGAAACGCCTCATCCACCGAGAGCGGCTCCACGAGCGGCGTGCAGTCGCGAAACACCTCGAACACGGCCTCACTGGCGCGGCTGTAGGCGCTCATCCGGGGCGGCACCACCACGGCGTGCGGGCACAGCCGGCGCGCCTGCGCCCCGCCCATCGCGGTCCGCACGCCGTGGGCCTTCGCCTCGTAGCTGGCCGCGAGCACGACCCCGCCGCCGACGATCACCGGGCGGCCGCGCAACGTCGGGTCGTCGCGCTGTTCGACGGACGCGTAGAACGAATCCAGGTCCGCGTGCAGGATGGACGCATCGCACCGCACGAACATATGTTCGCACGCGCCGGTGACGGGATTTGATGGTGGCGACCCCCATCGCCCGGCTACGCCGCGCTTGCGATCGCCACGGGATTTGATGGTGGCGACCCCCATCGCCCGGCTACGCCGCGCTTGCGATCGCCACTAGCTGGGTTCGCCGTAGATGCTGGTGACCCAGATGTGGGTGAGGGTGTCGACGACCCGGTCCTCGTGCACCGCCGGCGTCTCGGCGGACAGGGCGGCCATCATCGTCCGCTCGTTCATCTGGTTCAGGGAGGTGGCCAGGTCCACGGCCGGGATCGTCTCCGGCGCGGCCCCGCGTGCGCGTTCGGCGGCGATCATCGCGGCCGTCTGGTCGATCCACTTCTGCATGAAGCCCAACCACACAACGCGCAACTCGGAGCTGGTCGCCAGCGCTTCGGTGGCGGCGCGCGCCAGCCGGCGGTGCGTGCTGAACGCCGTGAAGAAGGCCCTGATGCCGTTGCGCCACACCCGGCGCGGATCCGCGGGCAGCCGCTGCACCGCGCCGTCGAACTCGGAGTCGGCCCGCGCGATCACCGGTTCCAGCAGTGACAGCAGCACCGCGTCCTTGGACTTGAAATAGAAGTAGAACGTCGGGCGCGACAATCCCGCGCCCTTCGCCAGATCGTCGACCGAGATGTCGGCGAACGAGCGCTGTTCGAGCAGCCGCTCGGCGGTCGCCAGGATTGCCTGCTCACGGTCGTCGCCCGAGGGGCGGATGGCACGGCGGCCACGCAGGGCACGGGTCTGGCCGGCGCTAGTCACGGCCGTTACTTTACACCGTGTCGAAAGTTTCAACACCCTGTTGACTACGTCGACAGGCCGTTGATAACGTGGCCCCATGACTGAGCACCTTGACGTGATCATCGTGGGCGCCGGCATCTCGGGCATCAGCGCGGCGTGGCACCTGCAGGAGCGTTGCCCGACCAAGAGCTACGCGATCCTCGAACGCCGCGAGGACCTGGGCGGCACCTGGGACCTGTTCAAATACCCGGGCATCCGGTCGGACTCGGACATGTTCACCCTCGGCTTCCGGTTCAAGCCGTGGCGGTCGGCGAAATCGATCGCCGACGGCCCCGACATCAAGGCCTACATCAGGGAAGCGGCGGTCGAGAACAAGATCGACCGGCACATCCGCTACCGCCAGCGCGTCCTGGCTGCCGACTGGTCGGACGCCGACAACCGCTGGGCCCTGACCGTCGAGTCCGACGGGCAGCAGCGCGAGCTCACCTGCTCCTTCCTGTTCGCGTGCACCGGCTACTACAACTACGACGAGGGATATTCGCCCACCTTCCCCGGCGCCGACGACTTCGAGGGCCGCATCATCCATCCGCAGCACTGGCCGGAGGACCTCGACTACACGGGCAAGAAGATCGTCGTCATCGGGTCCGGCGCCACCGCGATCACGCTGATCCCGGCGCTGGTGAACTCGGGCTCGGGCCACGTCACGATGCTGCAGCGCTCGCCCACCTACATCGGCTCGTTGCCCGGGGTCGACCCGTTCGCCGAACGCGCCAACCAACTGCTGCCGGACCGCCTGGCGCACATCGCCAATCGCTGGAAAGCCATCGCGTTCAGCACCTTCCAGTACCAGCTGTCCCGGAAGCGTCCGGCCTACATGCGCAAGACGTTGATGACGATGGCCAAGCGCCGCCTGCCGCAGGGCTACGACGTCGAAAAGCACTTCGGGCCGCGGTACAACGTGTGGGATCAGCGGCTGTGCCTGGCCCCCGACGGCGACTTCTTCCGCACCATCCGGCACGGCAAGGCCGACGTGGTCACCGACACCATCGACCGGTTCACCAAGACCGGCATCAGGCTCACCTCGGGGGAGGAGCTGCAGGCCGACATCATCGTCACCGCAACGGGTTTGAACATGCAGTTGCTCGGTGGGGTGCGACCCACCCGGAACGGTCGGCCCATCGAGCTGACGTCATTGATGACCTACAAGGGCCTGATGTTCTCCGGGGTGCCGAACTTCGCTATCACCTTCGGCTACACCAACGCGTCATGGACGCTGAAGGCCGACCTGGTCTCCGAATTCGTCTGCCGGTTGCTGAACTACATGGACGACAACGGATTTGACTTCGTGGAGCCGCAGCATCCCGGCCCGGACGTCGACGAGCTGCCTTTCATGGACTTCAGCCCCGGCTATTTCCAGCGGGCGATGGACATGCTGCCCAAGTCAGGGTCGCGCGCGCCGTGGCGGCTGAAGCAGAACTACTTCTTCGACATGCGCACGATTCGGCGCGGCAAGGTTGCCGATGAGGGCCTGCACTTCGCGAAAAAGCGCGCGCCGGTAGCGGTTTAGGGATTTACGACGACGATGCCGTCGTCGTCGCAGTAGGCGATGTCGCCGGGGACGAACGTCACGCCGCCCAGCGTGACCTCGACGTCGCGCTCCCCGGCGCCCGTCTTGGTGCTCTTCCGGGGGTTGGTGCCCAGCGCCTTGATACCGATGTCGAGCCCGCGTAGCGCTGCGGCATCGCGCACCGCGCCGTTGACGACGAGCCCGGCCCAGCCGTTGGAGCGGGCCAGCTCGGCGATGACGTCGCCGACCAGGGCCGCGTGCAGCGAGCCGCCGCCGTCGATGACCAGTATCCCGCCCGCACTCGGCTGCGAGAGAACCGATTTCAGCAACGCGTTGTCTTCGAAGCAGCGGACCGTGCTGACGGGTCCGGCGAATTGGGGGCGGCCACCGAACTGGCGGAATTGGACGTCGCAACTGCGTACGTCGGGCCCGATATCGTCGACGAGGTCGGCGGTCGGCTGGAATGACACGGTCACGTCTGACACGGTAGCGGCTACGGCGGCGATCAGCGGCGGCGCAGCTGCCGGATTAACAGGATCGCCAGGAGGCTGACGGCCAGGGCGACGATCAACGGGACCGGGGACTGGGTCAGGGCCGCCGCTGCCGGGGCGTTGGGAGAAACCGGGTTATTGGCGGCGTCCACAGTGGATTTCGCTTGCGCCGCTACGTCTTTGGCGGCGGCCGCGAGGTCGCCGTTGGTTTCGATTCGTTGCCGCACCTCGAGGGGTGGCTCGGCGGCCTTGGCAGGGGGAGCCGGGGGCTCGGCGGCCTTGGCGGGAGCCTTCTTCGCCGGTGCCTTCTTCGCGGGTGCCTTTTTGGCGGGTGCCTTTTTGGCGGGTGCCTTCTTCGCGGGCGCTTTCTTGGCGGGTGCTTTCGCGACCTTCTTCGCGGCCTTGGCCGGGGGCTTCTTCTCCGGCGGCGGGGTCGACGCGCCGTCGGGTTCGCTGTCGGGTTGATCCTGCGGGTCTGCCATGCGGCCGCTCCTCGAGCAATATTTCAGTAGTTTCTAGCCCACGCGGGTTCTTCGAACCCATCATGCCAGCACGAGCGCGGCCGCCTCGGCCGCCGGTCACGGTCTGCGCCGCACCACCCACAGGGCGCCCCCGCCCACAAGCACCGCCGCCACCACGACGAACGGCCAGACCGGGACATCCGAGCCGCGGTCCCCGGCGGCCGGGGGCCCTGGCGTGCCGGTGCCCGGCACCGTCAGCCGAAACGACCAGGATCCGGAGACCGCGTGGCCGTCCGCGGAGGTGACCCGGTAATTCACCGTGTAGACGCCTGCCGGCCCCAGCGGCCGCAGGTCGATGCCGACCACCGCGCCATGCACGGTCGGGTCTCCGGTGGACCACACGTTGCCGTCGGGCCCGACGACGGTCATGGCCGCGAACGTGCTCTGCAGCTGTTCGTTGAAGGTGGCGCTCACCCGTTCGGGACCGGTTGCGAGGACCGCGTTGTCCGCCGGATCGGTGGCCACCCGGGCTGCGTGCGCCGACGCCAACGGAGCGGTCAGCGGTGCGATCGCCAGGAGGGCACCGACGCACGCGGCGATCGCCAGCCGCATCATGCCCGTCGGCGGATCAGCGCCAGGCAGATACCCAGCGCGGCCACCACCAGGGCGGCACCGCCCAACAGCCGGGCGGTGTTGTCCGCGGATCTCGGCCGTGGCGGCGCGGCCTGGTCGGCGGGCGAGGCCGAAGGCGGTTGATGGCCGTGGGACGCTATCGGTCCCCCGCCAAGCGTGAGCGTGGGCACCGGGTATTCCGGCTCACCGCCGCCGGGCCGCGGCGGCTGGTCCCACTTCACGACCGTGCCGTCGGAATAGGTCTGTGTGGCCGGGAAGCTGACGGTCTCCGTGTCGGGCAACTTCACCGATATCCGGAACAGGGCGAATTGATCCACCCCGATGCCGGCGCCCGGCGCGGCCGTCCACGTCACCGAGTGCACCGCGCCCGACGCCGCGTCGCGGTCGAGCTTGGTCGTCCATCCCGGCATGCTCTCGGTGCGCGCCGAGGCCACGTCGGGCAGGGCGACGCTCAGCGCGGTGGTCACCGCGCCGGTGTTCGATTCGTTGGGCACCTGAAAGGTGACGACCGCCATGGCGCCTCGCGCCGCATTGTCGCTGCTGGCGTGCACGTGCGCCCACGCCGCGGGGAGCTGCGCCGCCGAGCCCAGATAGAGGCCGGCGGCGGCCACCACCGCGACCGGGAGGCGCGCCGCCCGCCGCGCGCGGGTCGAGATGCCGGGCAACCCCATTGGTTGGTCAGCTCAACCCGAGCCGGGCCATCAGGTCCGCCTCGATGCCGTCGAGCTGCGACGAGATCGCGGCGTGGGCCGCCCGGCGCCGCGCGGCCGGCATGTTCTCGGCGGCGGTGACGGCCGCAGCCAGATCGGTGAGCCGCTCGGTGATGGCCGACGCGAACTGCTTGGTCTCGGCGTCCTTGGGCTTCTTTTCCTGCACGGTGCGCAGAGACTTCTCCGCTCCGGCGATCCGGGCGGACAGCTGCGCGCCGTGGCCGGAGAACTGCCCGATCTGGGCCAGCGGGATCCCGAGCTGGTCCGCGCGGCGCTGGTCGATCAGCGCGCGCGCCGAGATGGCGGCGCGGTAGATGACTGGAGTGAGGATCGGCGCGAGCAGCCGGGACACCGTGAGCGCCCGGCGGATTCGCGTCGGCGAGAAGATCTTGCCCTCGCGCGCGGCCTTGAGTTGGGTCTCGGCCACTTTCAGGGCGTTGCGGTCGCTGTCCCGTTGAGCCTTGATCTGCGCCCTGAGCGCTTTGGCCTCCGCGCGGTGGGCGGCCTTGTATCGGCGAGTCTCGTTTCGGGCGGCCAGCTTGGCCTCCAGCTTCGCGCGGGCCTTGATCGCACGGGCTTCGGCGCGACGCGTCGCGCGACTCTTTCGCTTGCGGAACAGGGCCATTCCCGGCCGCCTCCCCGGTCTCTCGTGGCTATCGCTTTCGCGCGTGCGCGATCCGTGAGCCAACCCTAATCGGAATGGGCGGGCGCAAGCCCTCCAGGTCGGCCCCGGGCCAACCGGTTATCAGCCCGGGCGTTCGCTAGACGTCCAGGTGTTCCGCGCGGCGCAGCTCGTTGACCCGCTGCATGACCTCGTGTTGGGCCTCGGGGGACAACTCGGAGGCGCGCACGGCAATGCGGCGCACACCGTCGTCGCGCATCGTCGCCAGGATCGACAACTCCTGATCGAGCTTCTCGTAGTACTCGTCGTCGGTGAAGTAGGCCGGCTTGATGCGGAAGAAGTTGGCCAGTGCGGCCATTGTCGCCGACGACGGGTTGGTGCGGTTCCCCGAACGCAACTGCGACAGGTACGGAGCCGACATCGTGATGCCTTCCGCCTTGAGCGCCGCGATCACTTCCGCGGAGGTGTGCGGCCCGCGTCCCGGGGGATACACCGTGTCAAACAGGCGGTTCAGGCGAGCAGCGAACGTCGTGCTCATTGGATATGACCTCCACTTGGCTGTAGAAGTGAACTATTACCTAGGTGTATTTGCTGATCATGGTAGCGAGGGTTGGTTCCCCTAACTAGGTGCAAACCCCCAAGGTTTCGGTCCAGGCGTAGCTGGGGCTTGCCGATGCCACACTTGACGAGCGTCTAACTGATTCGCTGGGGTGTCCACTAAATCAGCGAAACTCACAGGTTATCCGCAGAATTCGGCTCGACGCCGTAGGTGGCGGGGCGACCCCGCTTGGTTCGGCGGGGGGTAGGATGGAAACGTGCTGGGCGGTCGCACCGCAACCGGGCAGCAATTTATGATTGCTTAACGCCTTATTTGCTGCCGGACGCGCTCCGAGGCCGGAAACCGCCGCTCGTGGAGCTATCCGAAATGCGAAACGCGGTCCGTCGGCCGTCGCGGCAGGCCGTCCGTAGCCAGGCCTATCGCCCAATCGTCATGGGCCGAGCCGCCGGCGCGGAACCCGGGAACCGACGGGAGCGCGCCGCCCGTCGCTGTCTGGAATCAATGACGGGCTCGACGAGAAAGCGACCGAATTCGGCGGTCCGATTTTTCGGTGCGGGCGCCGGGCTAAACGCTCATGCCGCGAGCAGCATCGCCAGGATTGCGGTATCAGGATGGCTGATGGGGTCGACGCCGACGCGGCTCACCATGGAGGTGATGGTGCCGTCGGCCTCCGCTTCCACCCAGGCGGCCCGGTGTTCGAGTCCCAGGTACGGCAAACCTGGAAGCAGGACGCATCCGGATGCCGCCCCGCTGCATTCCGGCAACGACGGGGTGGTCTCCGAGGGCGGATGCAGCATCAGCAGCGCGGGGGGCTGATGGTCGGCGAAATAGCCTGGCTGGATCGCCGAGTCACCGAAGACCGTGCCCTCGGCGAGTACCAGGCCGACAGTCCCCGGCTCGGGTTCCTCGGGCAACTCCTCGCGCGCGCCGAAAACCGTTGTGGTGGAGAGTAATCCGGGTAATGACGCGACCCTGACCGCGACCATCAGCAACTGGGCCCACTCTTTGGTCGAATCGGGCCAACGGCCAGAGATCACAAACCCTTTCAGGGCACCACGAGCATGGAAAGGGGAAACCCCTATCGGGCGGTCAGACCCAGTCTCCATTTCGACCTCCGCGCGACGCCTCCGTCCGATTAACCACACTGGTAGCTCGAATAATTCAGCATGCCCGCGGGTTCGGCGCCGTGCAACCCGACACGGCCAGTGGCGCACATGTTTCCGGAGTGCCCGGTTCGCGACCGGGCAAACGAAAGGGGCGCCGCGCAAACCGCGCGACGCCCCTGCCGACCGAAATGGACTCAGCCGAAGATCAGCCCGCCCGTTTTCGACGTGGCGGCCTCGTAGCGCTTCTGTACGTCGGCCCAGTTGACGACGTTCCAGAACGCCTTGACGTAGTCCGCCTTGACGTTCTTGTACTGCAGGTAGAAAGCGTGCTCCCACATGTCGACCTGCAGCAGCGGAATGATGCCGAGGGGGACGTTGGCCTGCTGGTCGTACAGCTGGAAGGTGAGCAGCCGGCTGCCGAGCGTGTCGTAGCCCAGCACTGCCCAGCCCGAACCCTGGAGGCCGTTGGCGGCCGCGCTGAACTGGGCGCGGAACTTGTCGAACGATCCGAACGCGTCGTCGATCGCGGCCGCCAGTTCCCCGGTCGGCTTGTCGCCGCCGTCCGGCGACAGGTTCTTCCACCAGATCGAGTGGTTGACGTGGCCGCCGAGGTGGAACGCCAGGTTCTTTTCGTTCAGGAAGATCGCAGCGTGGTCGTCGTTGGCGCGTGCCTCTTCCAGTTTGGAAACGGCGTCGTTCACGCCCTTGACGTACGTGGCGTGGTGCTTAGTGTGATGAATCTCGTTGATCTGACCCGAGATGTGCGGTTCCAACGCTGCGTAGTCCCAGTCCAGGTCGGGCAGGGTGTATTCAGCCACGGCGTTCCTTTCTTCGGTTGTCTTCTTACGCTCATTCGCGCGGGCCTACCACGCGGCGGCCAGCCGTAGACAACCCTGCTCCATGACTGCGCGGACCGCAAGAAAGACCGCTATGAGCTCCGAAGGGATACCCGCTCAGCGTCGGTTCAAGACAAAACGATGAGGGCGAGGACCGCAAGCAACGCCAGTGCGATCAGCCCGGCGCGCAGTGCGGCGACGCTGTAACTGTGATTCCACGCGGGCGAGCCGGAGTACGACTTCGAGGGGGCCGGTGATCCCGGACCGAACGAATGCGTGGCCATTAATCGCCTTTCACCCGCTCCTCACCTCGGGGTAGTGAGGTGAGTCACAAACTATTTTCGCGAAGGCGATCATAGCGCTTCCGGGCGGGCTTGGAAAATGACGCTCTGAGCTGCGTGTTGAGGGCGACCCGGCCGAAAGCCGGCCCGAGGGCGCGACCGGTAGCCGGCCGCGCGGATGCTTAGCAAGGCAATCCATTTCGCTCAACGACGGTTTTGACCTGTCGATGGCATGTCTGCGATACCGCGGTGTTATCCACAATGGCACCACGGCTAGCCGGTAAAGCTGTAGTAATGCTTCCCTTACCCACTGAGGCCATGTGGATAAACCTGTGGAAACTGTGGATAGGTCGTGATAGCTGAGTAATAGCCGACCGGCCTTACTGCGGCCGTCGCTGAGCGTCCCGCGGCGCGCATCGTCGCGCGGTTACGCTAGTCCGGTGATCCAGGTGTGCTCCCAGTGCGGCACTCGGTGGAACGTGCGCGAGCGGCAACGCGCGTGGTGTCCCCGTTGTCAGGGAGCGCTGATGGCGCCCCTGCCGGATGCGCCGGCGCCCGGCGGGAGTTGGAGCCCACCCAACGCCGCGGCGACGAACCGATCATCCGGCTCTCGGGGCTGGCAGCGCACCCCGCCGCGGCTACCGCCGGGCTTTCGCTGGATAGCGGTGCGTCCCGGCGCCGCCCCGCCCACCCGCCGCCTAAGGCGTCCACTCGGCCCCACCCCGCGTTATGCCGTGATGCCGCGTTGGGGCCTGGCCGATCGCGTCGGGCAAGGGCCGGTGGCAGTCGAAAAGCCCGCGCACGCCGCGCCGTCGGCAGCGACGATCCGCACCACGCTGTTCGTGAGCGTGCTCGTTCTCGGCATCGCCGCCTTGGTCTACGTCGTGCGATACGTGCTGCTGATCGTCAACCGGAACACCCTGCTGAACTCGTGGGTGGCCGCCGGGGCGGATTGGCTCGGCATCCTGGCCAGCGTGGGCGCGATCGTGGCGGTGCTCACCTCCGGGGCGATGCTGATCCGCTGGCTGATCGCGCGGCGCGCCGCCGTGTTCGCCCATCACGGCCTGCCGGAGCCACGGTCCACCCGGGCGTTGTGGGCCGGGTGCGTGGTGCCGCTGGCGAACCTGCTGTGGGCGCCGGTGTACGTCATCGAGCTGGCGATCCTGGAAGAGCACTATGCCCGGATACGCCGACCCATCGCCGAGTGGTGGATCGCCTGGGTCGCCAGCTACCTGGTCTCCATATTCGCCATGGTCACCAGCTTCGCCAGGGACGCTCAAGGCATCGCCAACAACACCATCACGATGGTGTTCGCCTACCTGATCGCGGCGCTCACGGTGGCCGCGGCCGCCCGCGTCTTCGAGGGCTTCGAACGCAAACCGGTCGAACGGCCCGCGCACCGCTGGGTCGTCGTCGCCGACGCGCCGGCAGCACGTCCGGTTGAGCTCGAGGGGCAGGAAGCGGCAGCATTAGGCGTATGACGTGGGCCGAGGAGGTGCTCGCCGGGCACCCCTTTGTGGTTGCCCACCGCGGCGCGTCGGCCGCGCGGCCCGAACACACGCTGGCCGCCTACGACCTCGCCCTCAAAGAGGGCGCCGACGGCGTCGAATGCGACGTGCGCCTGACCCGCGACGGCCACTTGGTGTGCGTACACGATCGCCGGCTCGACCGGACCTCGACCGGGGCCGGCCTGGTCAGCACCATGACCCTCGCCGAGCTGCGTGAGCTCGAGTACGGCGCATGGCATGACAGCTGGCGTGAAGACGGCACGCACGGTGACACCAGTTTGTTGACGCTGGACGCCCTGGTTTCCCTCGTTCTGGATTGGCACCGGCCGGTGAAGCTCTTCATCGAGACCAAGCACCCGGTGCGGTACGGCTCGCTGGTGGAGACGAAGCTGCTCGCGCTGTTGCACAGGTTCGGCATCGCCGCGCCCGCCTCCGCCGACCGGTCTCGTGCGGTGGTCATGTCGTTTTCGGCGTCCGCGGTCTGGCGCATCCGGCGAGCCGCGCCGCTGCTGCCGACCGTCCTACTCGGCAGGACCGCGCGCTACCTGACCAGCGGCGCGGCCACCGCCGTCGGCGCCACCGCCGTCGGCCCGTCGCTGGCGACGCTGAAGGAATATCCCCAACTCGCGGATCGCGCGATCGCCCAGGGTCGCGCGGTGTACTGCTGGAACGTCGACGAGTACGAAGACCTCGACTTCTGCCGCGACGTCGGGGTGGCCTGGCTTGCCACCCACCACCCGGGCCGCACCAAGGCGTACCTGGAGAACGGCCGCGCGGGCGGTTAGTCCGAAGGAGTGGTGGGCACCGGGGCGTCCGCCGCCAGCGCCTCGAACAGCCGGCTGGCCTCGTCGTGGTTCCACACCACCACCGATCCGGCGTCACCGCTGGTGAACTCCCCGATCGGGACGGTCATAGCGGTGGGCGAGCCGTGCAGTCCCCAGCCCAGGTGGGCCAGGTCCCACACGTGGTCGCCGCGGTCAACGGTCAGGGCATCGGCAAGCGCGCGCGGCACGGAGTACCAGCGCCAGGGGTTGAGCCACACCGCCGGACTGGCGGCGGCGTGCAGCAGCGCCGCGACGAACTGCCGCTGGTTGACCATCCGGTCCAGGTCCGCCCGGGGGGTGTCGCGCGTCCTGACGTACCCGAGGGCGTTGCGGCCGTTGAGTTTTTGGCAACCGGCCGGCAGGTCGATGCCGGCCAACGGGTCGCTGAGCGGCGACGTCGGGCACACCGTCACCCCGCCCAGCGCGTCGACCACGCCGGCGAATCCGCCGAATCCGATTTCGGCGTAGTGGTCGAGGCGCAGCCCGGTGGCCTGCTCGACCGTCTGCACGAGCAGGGGCGCCCCGCCCACCGCGAAGGCGGCGTTGATCTTGTCCTTACCGTGGCCGGGGATCGGGACGTACGAGTCGCGCGGTATCGACACCATCGTCACCCGCCCGCCGGACCACAGCTCGGGCAGGTGTACCAGCAGGATGGTGTCGGTGCGGCTGCTGCCGATGTCGCCGCCGGTGGCCAGGTCCTCCTGCTGCTCGGGGCTGAGACCCTGGCGGCTATCCGACCCGACGAGCAACCAGTTCGTCCCGCGGCCGTGCCCGGGGCGCCCCGGGTAGTCGGTCAGGATGTCGTCGCGGTGCAGCCGGCTGTCGAACCAGACGGCCCCGCAGGCGACGCCGATGCCGGCCAGCAGCACGCCGATCACCAGGGCCGACGCAAGCGCTCGTAGCCGGCGGCGCCAGCCACGGCTGCGGCGCGTGCGCGGGGCGGTGGGCCGCGGCGGAGCTCCGGGTGGTTGTCGGGGGCGCGGCGGTTCGACCGCGCGAGGCGGCGGGGGTGGGGGCGGCGATGCCGAACCTGTGCAACAGCGCGAGCAGCTTCGTCTCCACCAGCGAGCCGTACCGCACCGGGTGCTTGGTCTCGATGAAGAGCTTCACCGGCCGGTGCCAATCCAGAACGAGGGAAACCAGGGCGTCCAGCGTCAACAAACTGGTGTCACCGTGCGTGCCGTCTTCACGCCAGCTGTCATGCCATGCGCCGTACTCGAGCTCACGCAGCTCGGCGAGGGTCATGGTGCTGACCAGGCCGGCCCCGGTCGAGGTCCGGTCGAGCCGGCGATCGTGTACGCACACCAAGTGGCCGTCGCGGGTCAGGCGCACGTCGCATTCGACGCCGTCGGCGCCCTCTTTGAGGGCGAGGTCGTAGGCGGCCAGCGTGTGTTCGGGCCGCGCGGCCGACGCGCCG
>NZ_LZKF01000057.1:0-15192 GCF_001672665.1 Mycobacterium sp. E2238
GCCCAGCTCGCGCTCCAGCGAGATGATCTGCTGCGACAGGGCCGGTCCGGAGATGTGCACGCGTTGCGCGGCGCGGCCGAAGTGCAACTCCTCTGCGACGGCCACGAAGTAGCGCACCTGCCGCAGTTCCATACGCCGAGCCTAGACGGCACGATCGACCGCGTCCGGCCGCGGCGGGGGCAGGCTGATCGCCGTCGTTTCGTCCGTCAGGCGTTTGCCGATGACCCGGATCTGCCGCGCCGACAGCGGGCACAGCGGATGGACGGCCACCATCAGCGCAACCCGGCCGTCCTCGAAAACGGGTGCGGCGATGGTCACCACGGGTTGCTTGCGCCGTCCCGGGTTGTCATCGGAGAGGAAGCCGATGGTGGTGAACTCGACGAGCAGCTGATCCAAGATGTGCCGCACCGGCGTGGGCATCTCGTCGCTGTCCAGCGTGCCGACCACCTGCACCGCCTGGGCCAGTGCGGGTGTGGTCCAGTCGACGTCGTAGCCGCGCTCGCGCGTGTGCTCCAGCACCTGCTCGAGCCGTCGGGCGCGATCGGGATTGTTGCCCGCACCGCGGCGGATCCACGCGCGTTGGTGCTCGTCGTCGTCCCACGCGGCGAGTGCGACCCCGAAGGGCGGCGCGTACGGGATCCGATCGCCCGGAATTCCGGACGGTTGAGTGGCGGGCTCGCCCTCAAAAGCGGTGACCACCAACGAGTCTCCGAAACGCTCGACCACCGAGCAGGCATAGCCGACCTCGCCGGACAACCGCAGTGCCACGGAACGGGCCGCGTGCGCGAGCGGCCGGGCGGTGTCCGTCCGCGCCGCCACGACGGCCAACGCGGGCCCGAGGGTGAAAGTCTTGGTGACCGGATCGCGGCTGGCCCACCCCCGGTCGCACAGCGTCTTCAGAATCGCGTGCGCGGTCGCCTGGGTGAGCCCGAGCTCGCGCACGATGTCCGAGAACCGCGGCCGCGCATTCCCGGACCGGGCCAGGAGCTCGACAACGTCGAGCACCCGGGCGGTCGGCGCAGACGTCGATCCGCGAATGGGTTGACTCCTCTGCCATACGATTTAGAGTAAGGCGAATATTTTCGAGGTTTTTCTTCGACTATCCGAGAGAGTAACGCATTGCGTGCGGTTTCGTTAAGGGGCGGCCCGCGGTGGATCGCGGTTCACCCGAACGGAGACCTGCCATGACCGAACGTGATGACCGCCAAGACATCTCGGAGCTCCTGGTGCGCTACGCCACCGGAATAGACTGGCGCGACTGGCCGCTGTTTCGCACCGTGTTCACCGCCGACTGCGAGCTCGACTACGGCGAGATCGGGTCGTGGACCGGAGTCGACGCCGTCGCGGACTTCATGGAGCGGGTGCACGCCCTGGCCGGGCACACGCTGCACCGCTTGACCAACCAGGCCATCACGATCGACGGCGATAAGGCCACGGCGCGGACCTACATCGACGGGCTGATCATGGCCGGCGACAACAACTCCGGCGTCAACGCGATCGGCTTCTACGACGACGAGATCGTGCGCACCCGTGATGGCTGGCGCATCGCCCGCCGGCGCTACACCCAGGTGCGCCTGACGACAGTGGGGAGCACTTAGATGACGTTCGCAGCCAAGTACGGCCCGTGGGCGCTGGTCGCCGGCGCCTCGGACGGGGTGGGCGCGGCGTTCGCCCGCGCGCTCGCCGAGCGTGGCATCAACGTGGTGCTGATCGCGCGCCGGCAGGCCCTCCTCGATGAAGTCGCGGCCGAGATCGAGCGGGAAACGGCGGCGTCCACGCGGGCCCTCGCCATCGATCTCGCCGAGCCGGGCGCGGCGGCGGCGATCGCCGCGGCGACCAGCGACCTGGAGGTAGGCCTCCTGGTGTATTGCGCGGGCGCCGACCCGAACTTCGAGCCGTTCCTCGCCAATCCGGTCGAAGCCGCCGAGGCGATGGTGCAACGCAACTGCATGGTGCCGATGCAGCTGTGCCACCACTTCGCGGCCCCCATGGTCGAGCGGGGCCGCGGCGGGATCGTGCTCTTCGGGTCGGGCGCCGGCTTGGCCGGCGGCGCCAACATGGTGGCCTACGGCGCCTCGAAGGCCTTCGACATGGTCTTCGCGGAAGCGCTCTGGGCCGAGCTGCACGACAAGGGCGTCGACGTCCTCGGCCTCATCCTGGGCAAGACCGACACGCCTGCGTTGCGGCAACTCGAACACAGCCGCGGCCAGATCGGTTCGCTCGACGAGGTGCCGCCGGGCGCGGCCGACGTTGCCGACGTCATCGCGGAGGCGTTCGAGAATCTCGGTAACGGGCCGTCCCTGATGGTCGGCGACATGATGCGTGCCGCCGAGCAAATGCTGGCGTCGCTAACCCGCAACCAGGCCGTCGCGCTGTTCGCCCAAGCCGCGGCCGCGGCCATGGGCCCGGATAGGTAGCGGGAACCTCCCCGCCTCGCGGCTCGTCGTACTGCGCAGGGAGCGATTTGTGCGGCCGCAGGTTTGCCAAACTTCGGGATCAGGTCACCCTAACTTTCCTGGCGCAGCGCGTTAGCCAGCAAAGATGCGGTCAGCCACGATGGCGCTCCGCTGAGCGACGACGTTGCTGGCGACCGGCTGCGCGGGTAACTTTGGGTAATCGTTCGGCACGGCTGCCTCATCCGGAGTAGCCGCCTCATTCGCCACCCCTCCGTATCGAAGGATGACGATGCTCGCCTCCGACAGGCCCGCCACCGCGGTCGCAACGGCAGAACGCTCGCGGCGTCGCACCCTGGCACGTTCGGCACTGATCACCACGGCGTTCGTCGTCCCGGCGGTGGTGACGCGACTCGCAGGCCTGCACCCGGACCCGGTCGTCGCGCTGCTGATCTTCGGGGCCGCGGTGGTGTCGGCCAGCTTCCTGCTCGCGTGGGCCGCCGAAACCGCGCAGATCGACGTCTCCGGTGGGATGGCGACCGCGATACTGGCGCTGATCGCGGTCCTGCCCGAGTACGCCGTCGACCTCTATTACGCCTACGTGTCCGGCCACAATGCGGAGTACACGCAGTACGCGGCCGCCAACATGACCGGGTCCAACCGGCTGCTGATGGGCCTTGGCTGGCCCGTCGTGGTGTTGGTCAGCATCGTGGTGGCCCGCAGGGCCGGTTCCGCGAAGGCCACCGGCCTGGCGCTGCAACCAACCAACCGTCTCGAACTCGGATTCCTGTTGGTCGCCGGTGTCATCGCATTCGCGATACCGGCGAGCGGGCAGATCCACTTCGGGCTGGGGCTGGCGCTGCTGGCCTGGTTCGGGTTCTACCTCTACAAGGTCAGCCACGGCGACGTCGAGGAGCCCGACCTGATCGGAACCGCAGCCGCCCTCGGGGAGCTGCCCGATCGTCGTCGGCGCGTCGTCGTCGTCAGCCTCTTCCTGGCATCCGGCGCGGTGATCCTGTTGTGCGCCAAGCCGTTCGCCGACAACCTGGTCGCCGCGGGCACCGAACTGGGCATCGACCGGTTCCTGCTGGTCCAGTGGCTCGCCCCGCTCGCCTCGGAGGCACCTGAGTTCATCGTGGCGACCATCTTCGCCGCCCGGGGCAAGGGCACGGCGGCCATCGCCACCCTGATCTCCTCCAAGGTCAACCAGTGGACGCTGTTGATCGGGTCGCTGCCGATCGCCCACCTGCTCGGCGGCGGGGGGTTCTCGCTGCAGCTCGACTCGCGTCAGGTCGAGGAAGTGCTGCTCACGGCCACCCAAACCCTGATGGGAGTGACGCTGTTGTTGGCCCTGCGCTTCCAGCGCGCCGCCGCATGCACGCTGCTCGGCCTGTTCGTCGTGCAATTCCCCATCGCCTCGACGCACGGCCGCCTGCTGCTCTGCGGCGTCTACACCGCGGTGGCCGTCGTCGCGCTGATCCGCTACCGCCGCCACCTGGCGGCCACCGTCCGGGCGCCGTTCTTCGGGACGGCCATCCGGCACAGCGGTCACCCCCATCATCCGGTGCCGGACCCGTAACCACCGACGAACCCTCGCCGTATACGGTCCACGTTATGGATCGAGTGTCGGTGATCACAGGCGGCGCGGGTGGCATGGGGCTGGCCACGGCGAAGATCGTCGGCCGCGACCACATCGTGGTCCTCTGCGACGTCCGGCAGGACCGGCTGAAGGCCGCGGCCGCAGCGCTGGAAGAGCTCGGAATGACGCCCACGGCCGTCGATTGTGACGTCACCGACCGGCGGGCGGTCGCAGACCTGCTCAAGACCGCCAACAACCTCGGGACGCTCGCCTCGGTCATCCACACCGCGGGTGTCAGCCCGAGCATGGGCGCCGCCGACTACGTCATGCGCACCAACGCGCTCGGCACGCTCAACGTGAACGAAGCGTTTTACGCGGCGGCCGGCGAGGGCGCGGTGATCGTCAACGTGGCATCGATGGCGGCCCATCTGCTCCCGGCGGAAATGGTTCCGGTCGACCAATTTCCGCTGGCGCTGCGGGACGCCGACGCCTTCTTGGAGGCCATGATGACGACCTGCAACATCGTGCCCGAGGAGGCGCGGTCCGGGATCGCCTACGCCGTCAGCAAGAGCTTCGTGAAGTGGTACAGCCAGTCGCAGGCGGAGCGATTCAACGCGCGCGGATTGCGCATCGTCTCGGTCTCGCCGGGGTCCATCGACACCGAGATGGGCCGGCTCGAGGAGCAGGCCGGCGCCGGCGCGATGGTCACCAACGCCGCGGTGCCGCGCTGGGGCAAGCCCGAAGAGATGGCCGAGCTGCTCGCGTTCTGCGCCAGCGATAAGGCGGGTTACCTGACCGGCACCGACATCCTCAACGACGGAGGCGTGATCGCCTCGATGACCGAGCGCGCCAGGGCGGCCGCTGCCACCGGTTGAAACCGGATCCCCCGACACCAACTCGTTTCAGCGGCAAAGCCCGCCGCCGGCGCGGCCGCGCTACCTATGCTGAGCGGATGCCGCAACCGGTGCTGCGTGAACGCCTGATCGATCTCGAGGTCCCGGACCAGGACGAGGCGCGCGGCCGCGCGCTGCGCAAGGCCGTGCCACGGCGCACGCTCGCACAGCTGACCCCGTCCGGGAAGTCGGCCACCGAAATCCTGGTGGCTCAGAATGCCGATCGGGTACCAGAACTCGTCCCGCTGCGGTTCGCCCGGATACTCGCCGACCCGTTCTCCTTTTACCGCGGGTCGGCCGCGGTGATGGCCGCCGACCTGGGCGCCAGCCCGTCGAGCGGGATCGAAGTGATGTGTTGCGGCGACGCTCACGTGTCCAACTTCGGAATGTACGCGGCGCCGCATCGCTCAATAGTGTTCGACCTGAACGACTTCGACGAGGCAGCCGTCGCCCCGGCCGAATGGGACGTTAAGCGCCTGATCACCAGCGCGATCGTCGGCGGGCGCCATGCGGGCTATCCCGCCAAGGCCATCCGCCGCTGCGTCGGGCAGGCGCTGGCCGGCTACCAGTCCAGCCTGCAGTCCATGCTCGCGATGGACGTCCTGGACCGCTACTACCTTCGTGTGGAGCCGGAACGCCACGCCGGGACGGTATCCAAGGGCCTGCTCGGCGTGATTCAAAAGACGACATCCCGGGCTCGCAGCCGGACGTCGGCGCGGCTCTTCAGGCAGCTCACCGAGGTCGGCGCCGACGGGACGCCGCGGCTGCGGGAGGCGCCACCGGTCCTGCAGCACCTCGATGAGGACGCCGAAGCCGTTCTGGTCGAATCGATTCAGGAGTACCTGACCACCGTTCCCGCCGACATCGCGCTGCTGCTGTCACACTTTCGCGTCACGGACGTGGCGCTGCGGGTGGTCGGCGTCGGCAGCGTCGGCACCCGCTGCTTCCTGGTCATCCTGGTGGGACCCAACGCCACACCGCTCATCCTGCAGATCAAGGAGGCGACCCGGTCAGTGCTCGACGAATACGGCGGCTGGCCTCAACCGCGCATGTTGACGGCCGCCATCGAGGCCAAGGGCCAGGGCATGCGCGTCGTCGACGGGCAGCGGATTCTGCAGGCGATGTCGGACGTGTTCCTCGGGCCGACCCGCAAGGACGGCCGCGACTACTACGTCCGGCAATTCCACGACATGAAGGGCACGATCGAGACCGAGGGCATGGCGGCCGCCACGTTCAGCGACTACGTCGCCGCCTGCGCGGTGCTCCTGGCCCGGGCCCATTCCCAGAGTGCGAACGCCTCGCTGCTGCGCGGATACGTCGGCGCTGGCGAGACCGTGCAATCCGCGGTGGCCGAATGGTGCTACGTCTACGCCGACAAGTCGCTCGACGATTTCCACCAGTTGAAGGCCGCGGCCGCGGCCGGCGACATCGAGGTCGCGGCGGACCCCGCCCGGTAGCAACTTGCCCGGCGCGGCCCCACTCGAACACCCCGGCAGAAAGGCGGCACGAGTCGATGCGAAGCCGCGCGGCCATCCTCTATGAGTACGGGCACCCCTGGACCGTTGAGGAATTCGAGCTGGATCCGCCGAAGGCGGGCGAGGTGCTGGTGCGGCTGGCCGCGTGCGGGCTCTGCCACTCCGACGAACACATCCGGCAGGGGAAGTTGGCCGCGCCGCCAGAGACGTTGCGCGCCTTGGGGTTACCCGCCATGTCGCCGACGATCGGCGGCCACGAGGGCTCCGGCGTGGTCGTCGATGTCGGGGCGGGCGTCGCCGGATTCGCGCCGGGCGACCACGTGGTGACGTCCTTCGTCGCGGTCTGCGGCCAGTGTCGTTGGTGCGCCTCGGGGATGGAGTACCTGTGCGACACGGGGTCGGGGACCCTGGCGCCGGGCATGCCGACGGACGGCACCTTTCGCCATCACACCGCCGACGGCCGCGACCTCGGCCACGTGTCCAAGATCGGTGCATTCGCCGAACACACTGTCGTGGCGGCTAATTCGCTGGTCAAGATCGACCCGAGCTTTCCGCTGGTGCCCGCCGCGCTGCTGGCGTGCGCGGTGCCCACCGGGTACGGGTCGGCGGCCCGGCGCGCCGGGGTACGGGGCGGCGACACGGTGGTGGTGGTCGGCACCGGCGGCATCGGAACCGCGGCCGTTCAGGGCGCGCGCATCAGCGGCGCGGCCCGGATCGTCGCGGTCGACGTGAGCGACTTCAAGCGCACCTCCGCAATGACTTTCGGCGCAACCCACGTCGCCGCGACGGCGACCGACGCGCTCGAGCTGGTGCGCGACCTGACGCGCGGAGTGATGGCGGATGCGGTCGTGGTCTCCCCCACCATGATCGGCGAGGCCGACGTCGGGACGGCGCTGGCGTTGACCCGCAAGGGCGGCACGTGCGTGCTGACCGGGCTTCCGGTGCCCGCGACGGCCTCGATCGCCGTCGCCCTGCAAGACTTCATCCTGATGAACAAGACGTTGTGCGGCACGGTGTTCGGCTCGTGCAATCCCAAGAGCGACATCCCGCTGCTGGCCACGCTGTACGAGTCGGGTCGACTACTCCTCGACGAGATGATCACCCAACGCTACCGGCTCGACGACATCAACGACGCCTACGCCGACCTGGCCGCAGGCCGCTTGATCCGTGGGGTCATCGACTTCGGCCTGGGCCAGTAGCCAGTCCCGCGGCCGGAGCCGCCAGGTCCGGCGGGCGTACTCCAGCTCGGTGTAGGGCCACTGGGTGACGATGCGGCCGGTGGGCGAGCGAAAGTAGCTGTCGCACCGGGTCCAGATGGTGCGCTCCAGGTCCGCGGAAAGCTGGTCGTTGTAGCGCTTTTCGGCTTCCGGACGGACGTCCACATAGCCGCCCTTGCGCGCCACCCGGCTGACCGCGCTGGCAACCAGACGCGCGGCGGCCTCCAGAATGTAGACAATCGAGTTGCCGCCCTGGTTGGTGTTGGGGCCGTAGAGCATGAAGAAATTCGGGAAACCGCTGACCGCGACGCCCAGGTAGGCGCTCGGGTCGTCACCCCAGCGCTCGTGCAGACTTTGGCCGCCTCGTCCGAGCACCTCGATGCCGGCGAGGTAGCGGCTGGTCTGGAATCCGGTGGCGCACACGATCGCGTCGGCGTCCACCAATCTGCCGCTGACAGTCTCGATCGACGTCTCGGTAACTCGCGCGATCGGTTCGGTCACCAGATCGACGTGGTCCTTCTGGAGCGCCAGATAGTAGTCGTCGCCCAGTAGCACCCGCTTGCATCGGAATGGATAGTCGGGCGTCAGCGCCCGGCGCAGTCGCTCGTCGGCAACGGTGCGCTCGAGGAACGACGTCGCGACCCGTGAGCGACTCGCCACCCGGGGGTCTTCGACGGCGTTGCCGGCGAAGTCGTGAAATTGCTTCCAGATTCGCCATCGTTCCCTGCGGGCCGCCCACGGATGGCGGCGAAACCTCGCCAGCTCCTGATCACTGAACGGACGGTCGTCCTTGGGCACCATCCAGGGCGGCGTTCGCTGAAACACGGTGACACCGGCGGCGATTCGAGCGAGCTCGGGGACCACCTGCACCGCGCTGGCGCCGGTACCGATCACCGCGACTTGCCGGCCGGACAGGTCCACCCCCGGATCCCACGCAGATGTGTGCATCAAGTGGCCGCGGTAACCGGTGAATCCCTCGATGTCGGGCAGTTTGGGGGCGCCGAACAGGCCGACGGCGCTGACCACCACGTCGGCACGCAGCGTGGTGACGGTGTCGCTATTCGCCTGTTGCAGCTGCAATTCCCACTGCCGGCCGCCCTCGTCCCATCGCGCCCGCCGTACGTGCGTCCGCAAGGTCAGGTGGCGGCGCAGGTCGAAGTCGTCGACCACCGATTCCAGGTAGGCCAGGATTTCTGGCTGGCGGGCGTAAGTACGGCTCCAGGATTTGTTGGGGGCGAAGGAGAACGAGTACAGGTGACTCTGCACGTCGCACGCGGCGCCGGGATAGGTGTTGCGCCGCCAGGTGCCGCCGACGCCGTCGTCGCCCTCGATGATGACTAGATCGTCGATCCCGGCCCGGCGTAGCGCGACGGCGACGCCGATGCCCCCGAAGCCCGCACCGATGATCGCCACCCTGGGCGGGCGTCCGCGGCGGGTCGCCGCCCGCAGCCGGCCGATGCCGTAGCGCCAGCGGGCCTGCCTACTGGTCACGGGCCGCCCCCGCGAATCAGGTAGCCCTCCAGGTCACCGTCGGCGCGCCATGCCTGCAGGATGTCGGCGTACTCGGTTGGGGCACCGAAGAAGAAGCTGCCCTGGCGGGTCTTGTTGTCCGCCTTGCCCTCCCGGTTGTAGTAGCCGGGCGTGCAGGTCTGGGCGCGCTCGGCGCTCGCCGCCGAGCGGGTGACGACGGTGTCGACCCAGGCTGACTCCGCGGCGGGTGCGGCCTCGACCTCGGTGACGCCGCGCTCGAGCGCCCAGGCGATGATCCACGCCGCGTGGGTCGCCTGCACATCGAGCAGGTAGGGGAAGTTCACCGTCAGGCCCGCCTGGGCGATGCTTTCGATGAAGCAATTCGGGAAATTCGTCGTGCACAGGCCCTGAAAGGTCCGCACCCCGTCGCGCCAGTGCTGGGTCAGCGACACCCCGTCGCGGCCGATCAGCTCGAAACCCGTGCGCCGGCAATAGTCGGTGCCCACCTCGAATCCCGTTGCGAAGATCAGGCAGTCGAGCTCGTAGGGCACACCATCGACGACCACACCGGAATCGGTGATGCGCTGCACGCCGCGGCCACGGGTGTCGACCAGCGTGACGTTGTCGCGGTTGAAGGTCTGCAAATACTCGTCGTGGAAGCAGGGTCGTTTGCAGAAATACCCGTACCACGGTTTGAGCGCCTCCGCGGTGGCCGGATCGGTGACGATGCCGTCGACCCGCGCCCGGATCTCCTCCATCTTGGCGAAGTCCGCGATCTCGATGTCGCGGCCGCGCTGCGCCGGGTCCACGCCGCCGTCCCCGTCATGACGCATTACCGGCAGCTTGCGGGTGATGCTTGTCCAGGCGTCGGCGACCAGGTCCTCGTCGGCCTGGCCGCCCGCCGTCAATATCTGGAAGTTCTCGATGCGTTCGCGCTGCCAGCCCGGCGGTAATGTGCTGGCCCACTGCGAATCCGTGGCGCGGTTGGCGCGCACGTCCACCGATGACGGCGTGCGCTGGAAGACGTAGAGTCGCCGCGCCGCCCCGGCGAGGTGCGGCACGCACTGGATCGCCGTGGCTCCGGTACCGATGATGCCCACACGCTTGTCGGCGAGCCGCTCGAGGTTCTCTCCGGTGTAGGCGTAGTCCCACCGACTGGTGTGGAACGCGTGCCCGCGAAAGGCCCCGAGGCCCTCGATGCCGGGCAGCTTGGGCTTGGCCTGATAGCCGTTGGCCATGGACACGAACCGGGCCCGCATCTCATCGCCCCGGTCGGTGCGGATGATCCACCGCGATTCTTCGGCGTCCCAACGGATCTCACGCACGTCGGTCTGCAGGCACGCGTCGCGGTACAAGTCGTAGTGCCGCGCGATGCGCTGGCAATGCGCGAAGATCTCCGGTCCCTTGGCGTATTTCTCGGTGGGAACGTAGCCGAGTTCCTCCAGCAACGGCATGTACACGTACGACTCGACGTCGCAGGCGATTCCGGGATACCGGTTCCAGTACCAGGTGCCGCCTACGTCGGCCGCCCGGTCGATCAGCCGCACGCTCCGCACGCCGAGCTGGCGCAGCCGCACCCCCGTCAGCAGCCCACCGAAGCCCGCGCCGATGACCGCGACGTCCACCTCGTCGGTCAGCGGTTCGCGATCGAATTCCCGGTCCGCCCAGGGGTCGTCGGCGAAGCGGGCGAACGCGCCCGCCGTCTCCACGTACTGCGCGATGCCGTCGGGGCGCAATCGCCGCGCACGCTCTTCGGCGTACTTGCGTCGCAGCGCGTCGACGTCGAACGTCACGGCAACGGTTTCAGTCACGGCCAGGCTTCCTCTCGTGGCCCCGACTATATAATCAATCGCTTGATCGTATCAAGGCCTCCGCAGTGTCCTCTGCCTGCGGCTATCCCGGCCCACCCGGTGCGAACAGCGTTCCCCTGATCATGTTCTTGGCGGAGTCCAGCGCGGCGTGGTAGGCCCGCGGGGGTGACGTGGCCGCCAGTTCGGTCAAGCCGTAGACGAGCGCGTACACGGCTTCGACGATGCTGTCCCGATCCTGCCGGTGCGCGAGTTCGCCTCGCCGATAGGCATCGTCGACGACGCCCTCGATGATCTCTCGGAATGCCTGAAACCGCGCGCCCCCCGCGAACCGCGAATCGGCGTCGGCCACGCCCTCGGCGCGGATCACCCACTCGAAGGCGGCGAGATCCGGATACTCGCGCATCAACCGGCTCGACTCGTCCAACACCGCCTTCAGGCGATCGACCGCACCGTCGGCCCGCGCGGCGGCGGCCCGCAACCGGGGTGCGGCGATGCCCTCCATTTCGGTGACGGCCGCTTGCAGCAACTCGGACTTGTTCGGAAAGTAGTGGTAAAGGCTGCCGCTGGTCATGTCGGCCGCCCGGGCGATCTCGCGAATCGTGGTGCGGGAGTAGCCCATCTCGGCCACACACCGCATCGCCGCGGCGATGATGCGCGAACGCGTCTGCTCCCCGTCGGCGCCCACCGGGCGGCCCAATTGCGACGGTGCGACGCTCATGCCGCGCGGAACCCGCCGCGGGCCGGTCCATCACACACTGCGCACCTCCGCGCGGAAGCCGGAACTAATCGATCACTCGATTATATTCGACGGTGTCGGGCACGAGAGCCGGCGGACAGGACGCGCGAGTGGGGAGAGCACGGTGACGCGGGCGCAGCGTGGGCGCCCGGTCGGCGCCAGCGGCGAGGAGACCCGCCGGCGGATCATCGTCGCCGCCATGCGCTGTGTGGCCACGGTGGGATACTCGCGAGCCACCATCCGTGAGATCGCTCGCACCGCGAACGTCACGAGCGCCAGCCTGTACAACTACTTTCCGAACAAGGCCGAGTTGATCAAGGCCGCGATCGCGGCACGCACCGACGTCGCGTTGCCCCGGCTGCGGGCGGCCGCCGCGGGCCCCGGGACCGCCATCGATCAGATCGAGGCGGTGCTCGACGAATCGGGCCGGCTGATGCGCGAGTATCCGGATCTCGCCGCCTTCGATCGGGCGATTCGCACAGAGAGCAACGAGCATCCGGCCAGCGGTCGGCCACGGTACGCCGGGCTGAAAGCGTTGCGGGACACGATAACTGAGATCATCGGTGACGCCCGGGCGCAGGGTGCGCTACCACTCGACACCCACGCGGACGCCGCGGCCGATGCGATCCACGCACTGGCGCGCGGCCTCACGGAGCGGGCCGCCACTCTGGCTCCGGACGCGTACGCGGCCGCGCTGGATTGCGCCAACGAACTGATCAGCGGAACGCTCTTCGCCCGCCCGGCCGGCGCCCAACGATGAAGTTACTCACCGCGCTGCGGCTCAACATGACCAATGTCGCCGATCCCACAGCGCGTCAGGCGGATCGCTACCGGGCCGCGCTGGACATGGCGGAGTTCGCCGACCGCCACGGCTTCACCGCCGTCAGCGCAGAAGAACATCATCTAGCCGCCACGAGTTGGCTTCCGTCGCCGTTGATTCTGGCCGCCGCCGTCGCGGGGCGCACACACAGCGTGCGCATCAGCGTCAACGCGTTGATCGTCCCGCTCTACGACCCGATTCGGCTGGCCGAGGACATCGCCGTGCTGGACAACCTCACCCAGGGCCGCTTCAGTTTCGTGGCCGGCATGGGTTACCGGCCCGAGGAGTATCTCGCCGTCGGCAAGGACTGGTCCAGGCGGGCGACCCTGATGGACCACTGCCTGACGGTCCTACTCAAGGCGTGGAGCGATCAGCCCTTCGAATACGAGGGCGCGCTCATCAACGTCACCCCGAAACCCTGTACCCGTCCGCATCCGATCCTTTTCGTTGGCGGCATGACCGCCGCGGCGGCCCGGCGCGCGGCCCGCTTCGGACTTCCGTTTTCACCACCGATGGCCATGCCCGAGGTCGAAGCCGTCTATACGCGGGAGTTGCGCAACCACGGAAACGAAGGCTTCGTCTACCACCCCGAGAACGGAAGCACCGTCACCATGCTGCACGCCGACCCCGACGAGGCGTGGGCGCGTTACGGGGACTTCATCCTGGCGGAGGCGGCCGAGTACAGCGCCTGGAAGCGCGCCGACGTGCCGCGGCCCAGCGAAACCGCGCCGGCCTCCGTCCGGGACCTGCGCCGCCTCAACCATCTCGAGATCCTCACCCCGGAACAGTTGATCGATCAGATCCGCGGTGGCAGAGGAGAAGTCGTGGTCAACCCCCTCATCGGCGGCCTTCCGATCGACGCGGGCTGGGCCAGCCTGCACCTAATGACCGACGAGGTTCTGCCCAACGTGTGACCTGCCCGCCGACAGCGCGTCACCCAGGCTCCACACGGCGACACCGATCAGCACCAGATCCTTCAGCAGGAACTGGCCCGGTAGCGCCGACAGCACGGGGAGACCACCGGCATGCGTCGCGACCACCCCGGGTGTGGTGAACAGGAAGCTCAGCGTTCCACAGAACAGCACCACCGCCAGCGCGCTGCCGGCCGCCGATGCGCGCGGCCACACCGGCCGAAGCGCGATGAGAAGGGCGGCAACGATTTCCATGGTCCCCAGCCCGCGCGCGACGGTGGCGACGCTGAACACGTCGTAGATCCAACTCATCAGCGGGCTGTGTTCGATGAGCACGCGGGATTCCATCTTCACGTACTTCCCGAACCCGATCCAGGCCAGCACGACGACCAGTCCGTAACGGCTGATGAGTTGTCCCGACCGGGTCAGCGGCTGCGCCAGGGAGTGCGGTGTCCCCGCGTGGGCGACGGCCGCGGGCGATTCGATTTCGTTCACAGAGCAGCCACGACTTGCGCGCCGCTTCCGTTCAGCGTCGCGGCTTATCCGGCGTAACGATCGCGCAACTGGGCCAGCGTCGCTTCGATTCCGGCGGCGTTGCCTTTACAGGCCCCGATTCGCTCGTAGTACTTCAACGCGTTCTTGACCGCACCGGCGTCGCGATAATCGAACGTCTCCGTGACCCGGGTCCGGGTCGGCGAAAGCGCCTCGAATTGCCACCGCCAGCGGTGCCCCACCGGGTGACGCCATTCGACCAGTTCGTTCGGTTTCAGGGCCGTCACCGTGCTGGTGATGCGGTACGGCAGGCCATACATCTTCATCTTGGTCGAAAACTTCGACCCCACAGTCAATTCCGCGGGCACGCTGATATTGTCACGCACGGTGCCCGACCCATCCAGTTCGCTGTGTCGCCGCGGATCGGCGGCCATCGCATACAGTTCGGCGGCGGGCGCGGCCACTTCGACCGACCGGCTTACCTGCCGCGGGCCCGCGTCGACAACGGTGACGGTCATGATCTTTCCTTTCGGCTGTCCGGCAGCTTCGACTCGACGCTACGCTCGCCGAGTCGAACTCAGAACAGCAGAATTCCCACCGCGGGTGACCCGCGGCGAGAAGCCCGCGTCGGGAGGAGCCGAAAGTAGCAATGAGTCAATCCATTTCGGGAAAGGTGGCCCTGATCACCGGCGCGGGGGCAGGGCCGGGCACACGCCGTGCGCCTGGCCGCCGAGGGCGCCGACATCATCGGGGTCGACATCGCCGGGCCGCTGCCGCCCAGCGTTCCGTATGACTCGCCGACACCCGAGGATCTGGCCGAGACGGCACAGCTGGTGAGCGCCAACGGCAAACGGGTCATCACCGCGGCCGTCGACATCCGTGACCTCGAGGCACTCAAGGGTGCCGTCGATGCGGCGGTGGCCGAACTGGGCCGTCTCGACATCATCGTTGCCAACGCCGGAATCTGCAGTCCCGCTCCGTGGGATCAGATCACCGCAGAAGCGTTCCGCGACACCATCGACACCAACGTGACCGGGACCTGGAACACGGTGATGGCCGGCGCTCAGCACATCATCGACGGCGGCCGCGGTGGGTCGATCATCCTCATCGGATCGGCCGCCGGCATCAACATGCAGTCGTTCATGATCCACTACACCGCGAGCAAGCACGCGGTCGTCGGGATGGCTCGCGCATTCGCCGCCGAGCTCGGCCGGCACAACATCCGCGTCAACAGCCTCAACCCCGGAGCGGTCTCGACACCGATGGGGGCCGGCCGCATGCGCGAAGCGCTGCAAGCCGCCGCCGACAGCTACCCGCACTTGCGGGGCCTGCACAAGCCGCTGTTGCCCGAGGGGATCGCCCGGCCGGAGGACATCGCCGACGCCGTCGCTTGGC
>NZ_LZKF01000058.1:0-818 GCF_001672665.1 Mycobacterium sp. E2238
TTCTCGGTGGTCTCCGAGAAGCGTCGGGCGGTTCCCACCTTGAGGCGCTTGATCTGATTGCCCCAGTACGGCTGGTCGGCCGAGCTCCACAGAATCAAGGTGGGTATGCCTGCACGCAGGCTTGCGGCAGTGGTGCCTGAGCCCCCGTGATGAACGACCGCGCGGCAGGCCGGAAAGACGGACGCGTAGTTCACCACGCCCACGACCTTGACGTGGTCGAAATGCGGCACGTCGCTGAAATCAGTTCCGCCGAAACACAGGAGGGCCCGCTCGCCGAGGTTCGCGCACGCCGAGCTAATCATTTCGACTGTGGCGGAGGGGGATTCGAGCGGTATGCTTCCCGAACCGAAGCAAATCGGCGGTGTTCCCGCGGCGATCCACGACAACACCTCGTCGTCGGTATCGGTGGGCAGCTCCATCGTCAGCGATCCAACGAAAGGACGCTGGCCGCCCCATTTCGCCCATTCGGCCGCCAGGCCGGGGAAGCAGACTGAGTCGTACGCCTGGATTTCCAGCGATTCGCGTTCTGCGATCCGTCGCGGCGAGGCAACCGTGGCCGTGGGCAAGCCGAGTTCACGGCGCTGGCGGTCCTCGGCCCTCTTGTTCATGCGCCAGCACACCCAGTCGTACACCGCCATTCCGGTGCGAACCATCGGCCCCGGCAGCATCGGAATCAGCTGCCCGTTCGGCCGCATCGGGATGTAATGCAGCGTGGCCATCGGAATGCCGTAGTAATCCGCCACGTTGATCGCCAGGTCCTGGTAGAGCTGGCCCGTGAAGAGCAAATCGGCCCCGGCCCCAACCGAGATCAGGGACGA
>NZ_LZKF01000059.1:0-17452 GCF_001672665.1 Mycobacterium sp. E2238
CCTGGTGCTGCTGATGACGGCCTTCAACTGGATGAGCCACGGCACGCAGGACGTCTACCCGACCTTCTTGACGTCGACCGCCAACCACGGCGCCGCCCTGTCCAGCGCGACGGTCAAGTCGATCGTCATCGTCTACAACCTCGGCGCCATCATCGGCGGATTGTTCTTCGGCACGCTGTCGCAGCGATTCAGCCGCCGGTACACGATCATCTTCTGCGCGCTGTTGGCGCTGCCCATCGTTCCGCTGTTCGCCTACTCTCGCGCGGCGGCGATGCTATGCCTCGGCTCGTTCCTCATGCAGTTGTTCGTGCAGGGCGCATGGGGTGTGATTCCCGCCCATCTGACCGAGATGTCACCCGACGCCATCCGCGGCCTCTACCCCGGCGTCACCTATCAGCTCGGAAACCTGCTGGCCGCGTTCAACCTCCCCATCCAGGAACGGCTGGCCGAGTCGCACGGCTATCCGTTTGCCTTGGCGGCGACCATCGTGCCGGTGTTGATCGCCGTGGCGTTCCTGACGCTGATCGGCAAGGACGCCACCGGAATTCGTTTCGGCACCGCCGAAAGCGCCTTCCTGCCGACCGAAGTGACGTGAGTTTGCCACGTCGAGATTGCCGCTATGGCCGTGTCTCGGACGCCGACCACGACCGCGGCGGCAATCTCGGTAATTAGGAGCGGACCGACCCGGGACTGCCGAGCAGGCGCAGCAGCAGGTGCATAGCCACCGTCGTCGAGCGCTCCCGGATGTCCGAGCGGTTGCCGGGCAGCCGCAACGTGCGGGTGTCCCTCCGGCCGTCCGACAGCTCCACCGTGAAACAGACTGTGCCAACCGGCTTTTCGGGAGAGCCACCGCCAGGACCGGCGATTCCGGTGATCGCGACCGCGGTGTCGGCGCCGAAACGGCGTAGCGCCCCGGCCGCCATCGCCGCGGCCACCGGCTCGGACACGGCGCCGTGGGCCGCGATCAGCGCCGGATCGACGCCCAGCAGATCCGCCTTCGCGTCGTTCGAATAGGCCACCACCCCGCCGACCACATACTCCGACGACCCGGGCCGGTCGGTCAGTCGCGCCGCCACCAGGCCCGCGGTGCAGGATTCGGCCGTCGCGATCCGACGACCGGCCAGCGCCCGGCCAACCAGATCGTCCACGGTGGAACCATCTTCGGAGAACAGCTGCTGTGCGTGGCGGTCACGCACCAGTTGGATCAGCTTCGCGTAACTGGCGGCGGCGTCCGGCTCGTAGCGCGTGACCATCTCGACTTCACCCCGCCGCAAGCAGGTGGTGATCTCGAGTGACTCGAAGCCGGGCACCGAAGCCTCGGCGTCGCGCAGCGTCTCGGCCAGGCCCGACTCGGGCAGCCCGAACATTCGCACGGTCTCCTGCCGATAAAGCGTCCGGCCGGCGATCGCCTGCTGGGCGGCGGGCGTCTCGATGGCCCGGTGCCACATCGGCTGCAGCTCGCGCGGCGGACCTGGAAGCACGACGACCGTCGGCGTGCCGGGCACCACCACACCGGGAGCGGTGCCGACCGGGTCGAGCACCTGCGATCCCGCCGGAATCATCGCCTGCTTGCGGTTGGCGGCGCGCACCGCCTCGAAGTCCACGCCCTCGAAGCGCGCCATCAGCTTCTTGAGGATGTTCGCGATCTTGTTCTCGGTCTCGTCGTCCAACACCAGCTCGCGATTGCAGAACCGCGCCACCACCTCCACGGTCATGTCGTCGGCCGTGGGTCCAAGTCCACCGCTGGTGACGATCAGATCCATGCCCTGGTCCGCCATGAAGCGCAGCTGCGCCTCGATGTCTTCCGGGCGGTCGCCGCAGATCGTGATGTGCGCCAGCTCGACGCCCAGCTCCAGCAGGCGGTCGGCGATCCAGGGTCCGTTCGCGTCCTGGACGCGCCCGGTGAGAACTTCGGTTCCGGTGACGACGATTCCTGCGCGTGCGCTCACCGCCATGAGCCTACTGGCACGGCTGAGAGGCCGACTTGACCAAGCTCGAACTTGACGCGGCCGGCCGCGCGTTCCGCGACGCCGTGGGCGGCTAGCCCTCTTCGAGGTAACGCTCGACGGAGGCGACCTTCTGCGTCATCGCGTCGCTGACACCGGCCCGCCAGTCCGCCTTGATCACGGTGCTGACCCGCGGCGCGCGGGCGGCCACCGCCTCGACCGCTCGCTGCACGACCGCCATGACTTCGTCCCAGCTTTCGCCCTCGATCACGGTGAACATCGAGTCCGTCTTGTTGGGCAGGCCGGAATCGCGCACCACCCGAACCGCTTCGGCGACGATCTCGCCGACCGCCTCCCCCACTCCCATGGGCGTGACGGAGAACGCGACGAGCACAGACACCCCACAAGCGTATCGAGCAGGCCTGGCAGCATCGAGGCCCATGCGGGTTTTGGTGCAGCGGGTCGCCTCGGCGACGGTGTCGGTCGGCGGCAAAGTAGTGGGCGCCATCCGGCCCGCCGGTCAGGGCTTGCTGGCCTTTGTCGGTGTCACGCACGACGACGATCCCGATAAGGCGCGACGGCTCGCCGAAAAGCTCTGGTATCTACGCATTCTCGCCGACGAACGCTCGGCTGCCGACGTCAACGCGCCGATCTTGGTCGTCAGCCAGTTCACCCTGTACGCCGACACTGCCAAGGGCCGACGACCGTCCTGGAATGCGGCCGCCCCGGGGACGGTCGCCCAACCGCTGGTCGCTTCGTTCGCCGAGGCCTTGCGGCGGCTGGGTGCCGAGGTGCAGACCGGGGTGTTCGGCGCCGACATGCAGGTCGAATTGGTCAATGACGGCCCGGTCACGGTGTTGCTGGAGCTCTGAAGGTACGTTGGACACGTCGATTTCTCGTGACCGATTGTTGACGGGAGGGGCGACTATGAGCGCGACGCCCGAGTTTGGCTCGCTCCGTTCCGACGATGACCATTGGGACATCGTCAGCAGCGTGGGCTACACCGCCTTGCTGGTGGCCGGATGGCGTGCGCTGCATGCCGTGAGCCCGGAGCCGCTGGTCCGGGACGACTACGCCAAGGTCTTCATCGAGGCGTCGCGAGACCCGTATCTGGCGGGGGTGCTCGCCAACCCGGGGACCTCCGAGGACGAGATGGCCTTCCCCCGGCTCTACGGCGTGCAGACCCGGTTCTTCGATGACTTCTTCGTCGCTGCCGGTGCCGCGGGCATCCGGCAGGCCGTGATCGTGGCCGCCGGCCTGGACTCCCGCGCATATCGACTCGAATGGACACAGGGCACAAAGGTTTTCGAGATCGACTTGCCAAAGGTGCTTGAGTTCAAGGCGCATGTGCTCGCCCAGCACGGTGCCAAACCCAAGGCCCCCAGGGTGGAGGTTGCCGCCGATCTGCGCGCCGACTGGTCGAGGGCTTTGGAGGCCGCCGGCTTCGACGTGGAACGACCCAGCGCCTGGTCGGTGGAGGGAGTGCTGCCCTATCTGACCGACGAGGCTCAGAACACACTCTTCACCCGGATCAGCGGACTCAGTGCGCCCGGCAGCCGAATTGCCATCGGCGCGTTGGGGTCTCGTTTGGACCACGACCAGCTGGAGGCCTTGGAGGCAGCGCATCCCGGCGTCAACATGTCCGGGGACGTCGATTTCTCCGCCCTGACCTACGAGCCCCAGACGGACCCCGCGGAACGGCTGGCCGCGCATGGGTGGGTGGTCGAGCCCGTCCGCAACACGCTCGATCTGCAGGCCGGTTACGGGATGACCCCGCCCGACGTCGACGTCAAAATCGACAGTTTCATGCGTTCCCAATACATCACGGCAACGCGATAGAAGGTCTAGGGCCTCAATAGGATTTTCACGTCGTCGCCCGACCGCGACGCCGCGGTCGCGTAGCCCTTGGGGGCTTCCTCCAACGGCAGCGTGGTGGTGAAGATTCCGTCGACGTCGAGCCGCCCGGACTGTAGCAGCGGGATCAATTCCGGCCAGGTGCGCTGCACCGGCGCCGTCGTCATCCGTAGCGTGATGCTGCGGATCAGGCAACCCAGGGCGTTGAGCGGGAACGGATTCATGTCGTGGACACCGACAACCGAGACCGTGCCGCCTGGTCGCACCGCATTGAGTGCATCCGTCAGGGACGCGTCCGTGGCGACGGCATCGATCACCGCGTCGGCGCCGCGGCCCTCGGTGCCGGCGAGGATGGCCTCGACCGCCGGCGCCTTGAGTGGCGTCGCGCCCCACTTGGCGGCCCGATCCAACCGACCCTGCACCTGGTCGACTGCGAAAACGGTTGCGGCGCCTTGAAACAGCGCGCTGCGCAGCGAGCACAGCCCCACGGCGCCCAGGCCGATGACCGCCACGGTGCCGCCGAACGGAATGTCGGCGCGCTGCGCCGCCGCCCAGCCCGTGGCGAGGTTGTCGGTGAGGAGCAGCGCCTGTTCGGTGCTGATGCCTTCCGGCACTTTGAGCAGTTGAAAGTCGGCCGCCGGAACGGCAAGTAGGTCGGCCTGCGCTCCCCCGAGCAGACCGCCGCCGAAGATCTGAAAACCCTTGTGGCACATGACGGGATCGCGGGTGGCGCAGCCGGAGCAGGCTCCGCACCCGGTCACCGAGGACACCATGACGAGGTCGCCCACCTTGACGGTGCGTACCTCCGGCCCCGCGTCCACGACGGTGCCGATCGCTTCGTGGCCGAGCGCAATCGGGTCGGGCATCGGGAAATCGGCCTCGTAGAAGTGCAGGTCGGATCCGCAGATGCCGGCGGCGGCGACCTCGACGATAGCCCCGTCGGGTCCGGGAAGGACGGGATCCGGTCGGGTGTCGACCCGGATGCTGTGGGGCCCGTCGACGACTACCGTTCGCATAGTGGCGTGCTCACTTCCTTTGCCGCACAACAAATCGTGACCAGTCGGGCTCACGCACGGCGGCCCAGTACTCGTTGAGACGCCACGGACTGACGGTGTGGATCTCCCCGTCGGCGTTCTTGAAGTAGGAGTGTTTGACCGCGGGGTGCGCCCACACCATCTTCTTGATCTGGGTCTGCGTCCGGTCATGCCATTCGGTGGCGGCGTCGGGTTTCGGCTCCAGCGAATGCACCCCTGGGTCGGCCAGCCGCGCCAGGCACTGGTCGATGTAGCGCATCTGCAACTCGGACTGAAAGATCAGGCTGCCGCCGTGGGCGAGGTGCGTTCCGGGCCCGTAGATGATGAACAGGTTGGGGACCTTCGGAACGGTGATGCCCAGGTAGGCGTACGGCCGGCTCCCCCACATCTCGCGCAGGTCGACCCCGTCGCGCCCGGTGATCTTCAGCGGCCACAGCACGTCGGTGTGCCGGAAACCGGTGGCGTACACGATGACGTCGACGTCATGCGCCACACCGTCTTCGGTGACGATGCCGCGTGGGGTGATCCGCCGAATTGGCGTGCGCACCAGTTCGACGTTGTCTCGCTGCAGTGTTTGCAGCCAGCTGCCGTTGTCCTGCAGGGTCCGTTTGCCGCAGGCGGGATAGTCGGGCATCACCTTGGCCAGCAGGTCGTGTCCTTCGCCGATCTGGCTGGTGATCCACTGGGAGAACATCATTTGGGCGGCGGCGTTGATGTCGCTGACGGCATGCTCCTGGTCGGCGTAGTCCGGGTCGCCTTCCGCGGCGTCGAGTCCCTTGTCGGATCCCGGCCAGAGGACGAGAAAGCGGTACCACCGCCCGTAGAACGGCAGGTGGCGCATGGCCCAGCGCATGCCGTCGCCGACCTCGTCGTGATACATCGGGTTGGGGAACATCCACTGCGCGGTCCGCTGAAAGACGGTGAGGTGCTCGACATCCGGGGCGATGGCTGGTGCGATCTGGAAACCGCTGGCCCCGGCGCCGACGAGCGCGACGCGCTTCCCGCGGATGTCGACGGAGTGGTCCCAGGCCGCCGAATGGAACGACGGGCCCGCGAAGCTCTCGGCGCCGTCGAAGTCGGGAATGTTGGGCCGGTTCAACTGACCGACCGCCGTGATCAGGGCACGGGCGCGCACCGTGCGCGTCTGGCCTTCGGCGCCACACAGCCGGATGCTCCAGGTGGCGTCTTCGTCGACCCATTCGGCGGCCACAACCTCGGTATTCCACAGCACGTGCTCGGCCAGGTCGTGCTTCGCCATGACCTGCGTGAAGTAGTCCTGCAGCTCGTGCTGTTCGGCGAAGAAATGGGTCCAGTCGTTGTTGGGTTCGAAACTGTAGCAATAGAAGTGGTTGGCCACGTCGACGCGGGCACCGGGATAGCTGTTCTCCCACCAGGTTCCGCCCGGGCCGGGGTTTTTCTCCACGATGGTGAAGGGAATGTTGGCCTGCTTGAGCCGGATTCCGGCCAGGATGCCCGATTCACCGCACCCGACGACGAGGACCGGGATGTCGGCCGCGCTCTCGGTCGGCAGGGCATGCGGGCGGCGGGGATCGACCCCGTCGAGGTCCATCTCTTCCAGCACCAGGGGCAGGTAGTCGTCGGTCACGTGCTCGCAGGCCGCCCAGTCCATCATTTCGCGAATGAGATCGAGGCTCAGGGGCTCCGGTTCGGGGCAACCGCGGTCCCGATACTCGGTGATCACCGGCAGGGCGACCGCGCGGGCCCGCGCCTTGTCCTCCTCGGACATGAAGCCCTGGATTTCGTTGAGAAAGACGCCCATCTGCTTGAAGTCGCGGATGAAGCGCGGGTCGCCGGTGATGTGCACGAGCGAAAGCAACAGCGTCGGGATGCTGACATCCGCGAGGGCGGCCTCGATCTCCGCCGTGGAGGTGGTGAAGGGATCGCCGGCATAGGCGCTGCGCATCGAGTGTGGGTCCTCTCGGTGAACGGCTGCCAATTACGCTACCAGCCGTGTCGTAATTGGCAGCACCACGCTACCCGCTGGCGACGCGGTGGATCAATAGCCCGCTACGGCGCGTCACCAGCTTGGGAATGCCCAAGGATGTGCGAGACGATCTCGCGTAGCGCGGCGTCGTCCGCCGCAATGCCGACGTAAATCACTCGAAATTCGAATCTCGCGTCAGGCCCACTGACAACTTTTGGGGCACCATTTCCTGACGCCGCTCTTGTGCCGCTGCGAAACAATGGGTTGACGTCGACGAGTGCTCCCGGTGAGCCGGAGATGGAGGAGCGTCATGGCCTCGTTGCTCACGGCCTGCGGCGGATTCCTGTTGGCCGTCTTGTGGATGGATCTCATCTTCGACGTACAGGTCCTCCGATTTCGTTCCGCGCCAACCGATCTGCCCGAGGCCGTACTCGCCTCCATCGCGGCTTACTACCATCGCGCGACCACCACGTCGCGCCCGATGGGCCGGCTGATCGCCGCGGTCATGGTGATCCTGCTGGGCGCGTTGACCTACCAGTCCGCGCGCGGGCATGACCCCTGGTGGCTCTTGGTGCTGTCGGCCATCCTTGCGGGGAGCCCGACCATGCTGGCGTTGACGCAAACGGTTCCCGACGCGGTGCGGCTCGGCCGGCGAACGGACGGTCCACCCGAGCAGACCCGCCTGGCGCGGTCCGTCTGTCGGGATCACCTCGTGTGCGCTGGCTGCATGTTCGCGTTTCTGGTGCTGTGGATCGCGCGCAGCGCGGCACTTTGAGCGGCCGACGGGCCGTAGTGGCAAAACGCAGGTCAGGACCCGCTGGCCACGTCAATGCGGTCCGTACTAAACTAGAACACGTTTCAATTTGTTTGCGTCGGTTCCGCGCCCCACAGGAGTAGGCATGCACACCGCCATCTGCGATGAGCTTGGTATCGAGTTTCCGATCTTCGCGTTCACCCACTGTCGTGATGTCGTGGTCGCGGTCAGCAAGGCCGGCGGTTTCGGCGTGCTCGGCGCGGTCGGCTTCACCCCCGAGCAGCTCGAGATCGAGCTCAACTGGATCGACGAGAACATCGGCGACCACCCGTACGGCGTCGACATCGTCATCCCGAACAAGTACGAGGGCATGGATTCGCACCTGTCCGCCGAGGAGCTTGCCGACACGCTGCGCAAGATGGTGCCCCAGGAGCACCTCGACTTCGGCAAGAAGATCCTGGCCGACCATGGCGTGCCGATCGAGGACAGCGACGGCGACAGCCTGCAGCTGCTCGGCTGGACCGAGGCGACCGCCACGCCCCAGGTCGAGGTGGCGCTCAAGCACCCGAAGGTGAAGATGATCGCCAACGCCCTGGGCACTCCCCCGGCCGACATGATCAAGCACATCCACGAGGCGGGACTCAAGGTGGCCGCGCTGTGCGGGTCGCCGTCGCAGGCGCGCAAGCACGCGGACGCGGGCGTCGACATCATCATCGCCCAGGGCGGCGAGGCCGGTGGGCACTGCGGCGAGGTGGGCTCGATCGTCTTGTGGCCGCAGGTGGTCAAGGAGGTCGCCCCGGTGCCGGTGCTCGCGGCCGGTGGCATCGGCAGCGGCCAGCAGATCGCGGCGGCCCTTGCGCTGGGTGCCCAAGGAGCGTGGACGGGCTCGCAATGGCTGATGGTCGAGGAATCCTCGAACACACCGGTTCAGCAACAGGCGTACGTCAAGGCGGGTAGCCGGGACACCGTCCGCAGCCGGTCGTTCACCGGCAAGCCGGCCCGCATGTTGCGCAACGACTGGACCGAGGCGTGGGAGGCGCCGGAGAACCCGAAGCCGCTCGGAATGCCGCTGCAGTACATGGTTTCCGGGATGGCGGTGCGGGCCACGAACCGGTACCCGAACGAGAGCGTGGACGTCGCGTTCAACCCGGTCGGTCAGGTTGTCGGCCAGTTCACCAAGGTGGAGAAGACGGCGACGGTCATCGAGCGCTGGGTGCAGGAGTACCTGGAAGCGACGAACAGGCTGGACGAGCTGAACGAGGCTGCTTCCTCCGTCTGACGGCGGAGCTAGACCTCGTCGTCGAGCTCGTCGCGGCCGCTGAACATCTCCCTCGTCCGGTCCACCGCGTACGTGCCGATCTCGATCGAGTTCTGGACGATGCCGCTGACACCGCCGGAGATGTCTCCCCGGATGATGTCGCTACCGTGTTCGACGATGTCGGAGGCCTTCTCGACCGCGTTGGTCGCGATGTCCTTGGCCGCGTCGACCGCATCTTTCGGGCTGAAGCCCATCTCGAGTCTCCTCTCGTCGCGGGACAGTTGGCTATGACTCTAGACCGGGCGCAGTAACTAGTAGTTGACCAAGGTGCGCCAATAGGATTCGGGGATCTCGGCCCCGGAGCGCAATAGCCGGGCCAGCCCGACGGCCATCGCGATGCCCAGCAGGCCGAGCCAGAGTCCGGCCAGGCCGATGATCGCACAGAGCACGGCGGTGACGACGGGCCACGGCGAGAGCACCGCGAGGACAGGTGCGAAAAAGAAGCCCGTCCCGATGTACCACGCCGAGCCGGCACGATCCGACGCGAGGACGAACCGCAGCCAACGCGGGATCGGAGGTGCGCCGACCTGACCGTCGTCCATGGCTCAGCCGCTCACTCGGACGGAGGGAAGAATCCCGCCCCGGTGAACCATCCCTCTTGCCAGCCCCGCTCGCCCAGGCACAGCATCGGCAGCCCGCGATCCGACTGCGCCGCGGCTTGCGGCCCAGGGCACTTCGCGCCCGCCTGCTGCACCCCGTACAGCGGATAGGAGATGACCCAGTATCCGGTGGTGGCCGCCGGGAACTGGTTGGGCGGAGGGAAGTGGCACGCCTCCGCCTGGCCGCTCGGGCCGCGGCCGAAGATGAAGCGCTCATAGTTGTCGCACGGCGCGCCCAACGACGCCTGATAGTTCATCCCCGGCACATCGCCGTCGTATCCGGCTGCCGCGCACGGCGCCACGCCAATCGCAATGCCCGCTATAGAAGCGGCGCTGAGCAGTTCCCGAATCATCTTCCACCCCGCCTGTCGTCGCCGGTGACCTGCACCAAAGCATATCCATCGGGCCGTCGCTCACAAGACCGTATCGCCGGTCCGAATGCGAAACGAGGAACACGTTCCAATTTGCCCCCGGCGATCTTGCGTCAATGCTTCCCAACCGTGGTGCGGCAATGGTTTATTTGCACAAAGACGACTAGACCACTTCGTCACCGAGGAGCGGGCCATGCCAACCGTCGAGCCAACCGCCAAGCCGGTTCCCAATCTCCCTCCCGGATTCGACTTCACCGATCCGGACATCCACGCCGAGCGACTGCCGGTGGAGGAACTGGCTGAACTGCGACGGACCGCGCCAATCTGGTGGAACGAGCAGCCCCTCGGGGCCGGCGGGTTCGACGACGGCGGCTTCTGGGTGGTGTCCAAGCACAAGGACGTCAAAGAGGTGTCGCTGCGCAGCGACGTCTTCTCCAGCCTGCAGAAGACGGCGCTGCCGCGCTACAAGGACGGCACGGTCGGCGAGCAGGTCGAGCGCGGCAAGTTCGTCCTGCTGAACATGGATGCGCCGCAACACACCCGACTGCGCAAGATCATCTCCCGGGCCTTCACTCCCCGGGCCATCGAGCGCCTGCGCGGCGATCTCGCCGAGCGCGCGCGGCGCATCGTCGAGGAGGCGGCCGCGCAGGGTCGCGGTGACTTCGTCGAGCAGGTGTCGTGTGAGCTGCCGTTGCAGGCCATCGCCGGGTTGATGGGTGTGCCACAGGAAGAACGCAAGAAGCTCTTCCACTGGTCCAATGAGATGGTCGGCGACCAGGACCCCGAGTTCGCCAACAACGACGCCATCACCGCTTCCGTCGAACTCATCATGTACGGCATGCAGATGGCGGCGGACCGGGCGAAAAACCCGGGGGAAGACCTCGTCACCAAGCTGGTCCAGGCCGACATCGACGGGCACAAGCTTTCCGACGACGAGTTCGGTTTCTTCGTCATCCTGCTGGCCGTGGCCGGCAACGAGACCACCCGCAACTCCATCACGCAGGGAATGATGGCCTTCACCGACTTCCCCGATCAGTGGGAGCTGTACAAGAGGGAGCGCCCCGCCACCGCTGCCGACGAAATCGTCCGCTGGGCAACCCCGGTGACGTCCTTCCAGCGCACCGCGCTGGAGGACTACGAACTCTCTGGCGTGCAGATCAAGAAGGGCCAGCGGGTGGTGATGGTCTACCGCTCGGCCAATTTCGACGAGGACGTCTTCGATGACCCGTTCACCTTCAACATCCTGCGCGACCCCAACCCGCACGTGGGGTTTGGCGGCACCGGCGCGCATTACTGCATCGGGGCGAACCTGGCGCGGATGACCATAGACCTGATGTTCAACGCGATCGCCGACGGCATCCCGAACCTGGAATCGATCGGGAAGCCCGAACGGCTACGGTCGGGCTGGCTCAACGGGATCAAGCACTGGCAGGTCGACTACCACACCGACGGCGCGAAATCCCCTGCCGCGCAGTAGCCTCAACCGCATGGCAACCCATCGAGCAGTTCATGTGAAGTCGGCCGGGGCACCGTTGGAACTGGTCGATGTCGAAACCAAGCCACCGGGACGTGACGAGGCGCGGATAACCGTCACCGCATGTGGAATCTGCGGCACGGACGCACACTTTGTCGCAGGCGGCTTCCCGGGCATGACATGGCCGTTGACTCCCGGGCACGAAATCGCCGGGACGATCGCGGAACTAGGGGCGGGCGTCGAGGGTTTCGCCGTCGGCGATCGTGTCGCGGTCGGGTGGTTCGGCGGGTGCTGCTACCACTGCGATGAATGCCGGAAAGGCCACTTCATTCATTGCGAGAACGGGAAGGTGCCGAGTTACCAATATCCGGGCGGGTACGCGGAATCGGTGACCGTCCCGGCGAGTGCGCTCGCCCGCATACCGGAAGGGCTGTCCGACGCGGAGGCCGCGCCGATGGGTTGCGCCGGCGTTACCACCTACAACGCCTTGCGCCATACCAAGGCGGTGCCCGGCGACCGGGTCGCCATCCTCGGTGTCGGCGGCCTCGGCCACCTCGGGGTGCAGTTCGCCCGGGCGATGGGGTTCGAGACCATCGCCATCGCTCGGGGCAGCGGCAAAGAGGAGGATGCCCGGAAGTTGGGCGCCCACCATTACATCGACTCCACCGCCGCCGATCCCGCAGAAGCGCTGAAGGCACTGGGCGGGGCGGCGGTCGTGTTGGCGACCGCGGGCAACTCGCCGGCGATGGCCGCAACGGTTGGCGGGATATCGCCGCAAGGCGAGCTGGTGACCATCGGCGTCACGCCCGAACCGTTGCCGATCAGCCCCATCCAACTGATCACACCGGGGATCAGCATCGTCGGTCATCCTTCCGGCACGGCGAAAGACGTTGAAGACACGATGCATTTCGCCGTGCTGTCCGGGGTGCGGGCGTGGGTCGAGGAGCTACCGCTGTCCCAAGCCGCGGACGGATACGCGGCGTTGGAGCAAGGGCGCGCGCACTACCGCACAGTGCTGACGATGTGATTACAGTCGGCCTATGACCGACGAGTGGAGCTTGGACGCAGCCGACGGCGAGTTACTTCTTGGCACCGGCGTTCGCGGGCGAGCCGCGCGAATGGGCCACCGTCTCACCATCGCCATGACCCGCTGGCATGCCACCGTGGGCTGGGCCGGCTCGGAGCCCGCCACCGTGGAGCTTGTGGTCGAAACGGATTCCTTCGAGGTGTTACGCGGCGAGGGCGGCGTGAAGGGATTGTCAGGACCCGAGAAGGTTTTGGTGCGGTCCAACGCCTTGAAGTCGTTGGACGCCGGCCGTTTTCCCGAGATCCGTTTCCTCGCACGGGACATCGGCAAGACCGACGACGGGTACCGCCTCACCGGTCAACTCGACATTCGGGGAAAGTCGCGGGGTCACGTAATCGACTTGCGCACAGAGGATCTCGGGGACGCTTGGCGTATGTCCACCGAGTCAACGGTCCGACAGACCGACTACGGCATCAAGCCGTACTCATTGCTGATGGGTTCGGTCCAGGTCGCCGACGACGTTTCGGTGTCCTTCTCCGCGGTTCACGCGAAAAACGCCTGAGCGCCTTTTCCCGCGCCGACGTCAGGGTTGCGGCTGGGAGGGCGCCTGCGAGGCCGAGGCGCCCGTCGCGTCGCCGGTGTCGCCCGGGATGTGTTCGAGCATTCGCGTCAGGTAGGGCTGCCTGCTGTTGGGCTCCGGTTCCGGCCGCTGCTCGTCGGGTGCGGTGGCCTCCGTGATCGGTTCGCCGGCCGGGACTTTCGCCTGCGGGGTCAGCGGCGCGACGACCGGGGGCGGTGCTACGGCCTCGGCGACTTGGGGCGGCGGCGCGTGCTCCGTGTGCCGCGGGACGGGCTCGCTGGCCGGGGCCAGTTGAAGGCCCACCGCCAGCGATATCGAGGAGACAAAGGTGACCACACCGGCGGCCAGAGTGGTCACGGCCCCGGCGTACGACAGCTTTCGCGGCGCCGGCGGCGCGGCGACGGGTGCACTGGGGTGCACCACCAGCTGGTCGTCGGTGAACTCGGTGCTTCGGGCGGCGGTCAGCGCAGCGCCCCGCGCGATGGTCACCTGCGCCATCGCTTGCACGAATACCGGCACCGGCAGGGTCTTTTCGAGCTGCCATGACAGGCCGTCGATGTCGCTGTGCGCGCCGATGACCACCACCCCAGCGGGCTGCCAGCCATTGCGGTCGAACATGCCGGTCAACCAGCGAGTCAGGCCGTCGAAACCGCCGCGCACCTGCTTGGTCGCCGTCTGCGTTTCCCCGTCGCGGGTATCGACCATGACGACGGTCGTCGAGTCGTGTTCGAGGAGACAGACCGCGGTCTGTTCATAGCCGATGACCGGCGCGATGGCCCGCGCCAGTGTCTCGACGGCGTCGAGTTGCCGGACCGGCACGACGTTGTCGAAGCCACCGTCGGTCAGCGCTTCCAGCAGCAACGCGGCGTGGGCCGCCGCGTCGTCGTTCCACGTCACCCCGATGACCCGCAGTCGATGGTCGCTGGCGGCCGCCTGCGCTTCGACCCGTGCGATCTCGTCCGCTACTTGCTCCGCGGTACTCACGGCGCGGCCGCCGCGACCGGCGTCCAGCACCAGCTCCTGATGATCCAGGATGGTGCCGTCCGCGCCGTGCCCTTCAGCGAGGACCCACCCAACGGCGGTCGGCGTCACTGATAGCCCAAGTACCGTGTCCAAACTCATGCCCCAATCGGTCCCGGGCCTCCGACACCCTCAGCGGCACCCGCGCACGCCAGGAAACCCCTGGTCAGTTGGGTCGTAAGGGCCGGAACGGACCGAGATAACGTGGTCTCCATCGGCTTGCTCCGTGAGAGCCTACGCGGTCGACACAAGTCCGGTTGCCCCGGTTCGATCTCGCCGGACAATCAGCCCGTCGGTAACCAATCGATGCGCCCACAGGACGCGCAGGTGGGAGAAGGGCCGCCGGCGCCGGGAATCCATGGCTTCCTCGGGCGGCGATAAACGTCTTGCGGGTACCGAATCGACCTTTTCGGCGGCGGTTCGGCGTCGCCGCGCCGCTCGACGTCATGGCGGGACCGAAAATGGCGGCTTTGCGCATTACGGCCTACCCCGCCCCGGACCTCGCTGCCAGGCGTTTTGCTGGGACGAGTCGCGAAAACCCGGTCCGGGCCAACCGAGGCCAAGGTTGCGGCGGTCTTATCCCGGGACCGCAATTCGGCGGGAAATTCCGATACCAAACTGAGACATCCCCGCGTCCCGATCGACATTCGGGCTATTCGCACGGTAAATTCCTGCCTGAGACGACGGTCACATACGACAAGGGGCAGGTATGACAGATCTGAGCGAGATGGTCCGGGCCTGGGGGCGCCGGCTTTTAGTCGGTGCGGCAGCGGCCGTTACCCTCCCGGGGCTGATCGGTCTTGCCGGCGGCGCACCGACCGCGGGAGCGTTCTCGCGCCCGGGCCTGCCGGTTGAATACCTGCAGGTGCCGTCGGCGGGGATGGGCCGCAACATCAAGGTTCAGTTCCAAAGCGGCGGCAACAACTCCCCCGCGGTCTATCTGCTCGACGGGTTGCGCGCCCAGGACGACTACAACGGCTGGGACATCAACACGCCGGCGTTCGAGTGGTACTACCAGTCGGGCCTGTCGATCGTCATGCCCGTCGGTGGTCAGTCCAGCTTCTACAGCGACTGGTACAGCCCGGCCTGCGGCAAGGCCGGCTGCTCCACCTATAAATGGGAAACGTTCCTGACCAGTGAGCTTCCCCAGTACCTGGCCTCCAACAAGAGCGTCAAGTCCACGGGCAGCGCCGCGGTCGGCATCTCGATGGCCGGCTCGTCGGCACTGATCCTGGCCGCCTACCACCCCAACCAGTTCATCTACGCCGGTTCGCTGTCGGCCCTGATGGATCCGTCGCAGGGCATGGGCCCGTCCCTGATCGGCCTCGCGATGGGTGACGCCGGCGGTTACAAGGCGAGCGACATGTGGGGCCCGTCGAGCGACCCCGCGTGGCAGCGCAACGACCCCACGCTGCAGATCCCCAAGCTGGTCGGCAACAACACCCGCCTGTGGATCTACTGCGGTAACGGCACGCCGTCGGAGTTGGGCGGGGCGAACATGCCCGCCGAGTTCCTGGAGAACTTCGTGCGCAGCAGCAACCTGAAGTTCCAGGACCAGTACAACGCGGCCGGTGGGCACAACGCGGTGTTCAACTTCAACGCCAATGGCACACACAGCTGGGAGTACTGGGGAGCCCAGCTCAACGCCATGAAGCCGGACCTGCAGGGCACCCTTGGTGCCACCGCCGGCGGCGGCGGATAGCCTCACCTGCCCCGAGGTCGCTACTGCGCCCGACGACGACGCCGTCGGGCGCAGTAGTGCGTCATGGACCCCGTTTGGCGTCGGCCGATCAACGCGGCGCGGCGAATTGGTTGGTGATATCCGTCCAAGCCGTCGCGTCCCTGCGGTGATCGTTCATGTTGCGGCACTGGCCGTAGACGCGTAGGACACCCAGGTGCGGTTCGTCGTCGTGGCGGTAGACGATCACCGTGACGCCATCCTTGGTGAGTGTCTTCGCGAACGCGTGATTGTTGGGTGGTAGGCCCTCGGCCCAGCCGTCGCCGGCCAGCGTGGTGGCAATCCGGGTGATATACGTGTCGGCCGGTGCCGTGGCGGGCACCGAGAATGTCAGATAGATCGAGCCCTGGTACGGCGGGTCGTCCCGGTCTTTGCAGGACATCAGCGCGTAGCCGGCCGAGGAGGCCTGCAGGCCCGCCGCGGTGACGATGTTCTGGGCCGAATTGACGACCTGAGCCTTCGACTGCTCGTCGTTCACCGGGCTGGCGGGATGGTCGATGGCGTCGGCGGGCGTGGAATGCAGCCGATCCACCATGATGAGCGCCGCCCCGAGCAGCAACGGAATCGCCAGCGCGACGGCGATCAGCGCGCGAATCTGCTTCGAGCGCAACGATTTCCCGCGCTTCCCGCCAACGCGGCGCGGGCCGCGACTATCCATGGTCGACGACATCAGCATCTCAGGCTAACTCCGAAATGCGCTCGCATCCGGCGCTGCCGCAGAATCATGTCATGCAGAGCCGGCGCGTCACCCTGGTTACCCGCTGCGCCGGCACGATCGTCGGGCTGGCGATCCTGGTCGCGTCGCCCGCGAGCGCCGACGACGCGAGCCCGCTCACCGAGTTGGTCGACGCCGCCGCGCAGCGGTTACAAATCGCCGAGCCGGTGGCCGCCTACAAGTGGACCACTCGCGGGGCCATCGAAGACCAGGACCGCGTCCGGCAAGAACTCGCGAAAATGGCCGCCCAGGCCTCGGCCCGGCGGATCGACCCCGACTACGTCACCCGGCTGTTCGGCGACCAGATCCGCGCCACGGAGGGCATCGAATACAGCCGGTTCGCGGATTGGAAACTGAATCCTGATGCCGCCCCGGGCCAGTCGGTGGACCTGTCGACGTCGCGGTCGGCGATCGACGACCTCAACCAAACGATGCTGAACCAAGTCGTGGGCAACTGGGACCTGCTGCATTCGCCGGCCTGCGCCGCACAGCTCGACCTCGCCGCAAGCGGCGTTGTCCGCGCGCGCAGCCTCGACGCCCTCTATCGGCGGGCGCTGGCGTTAGCAACTCAGTCATATTGCCAGCAATAATTTAATTTTTCCTCATCGGTTTCTAACACTTTCTTTTTGTTCCGCGATATTGCCGTTTCCGCAGATAGAGGGCATATCTCGCGGCATTTTCGAATGGGTAACGCTTTGGCCACAGCGGCCGAATTCCATGACATGAAAATTCTCTGCAAGCCTCTCGTCAAGTCCCTGGCGGTCGGCGAAAACCCGGTTGGCTACGGCGATTTGCTGCTCTCGGGACGCGGCAGCCGGGTTGCCGACACCGCCGTACCGTTCCCAGGTACCCGGTTTGAATTGGAGTCCACCGTAATTGCCGTTTCCGGTGTTGGCGTGCCAGTTGCCACCGGACTCGCACTGCGCGATCGCGTCCCAGTTCGGGGTGGGCGCGGAGGTGGCTATACCGGTGGACGAAGCTATCGACGCTGCAACGAACCCGCCGACCGCCAGGGACTTGACGAGAGGCTTGCAGAGAATTTTCATGTCATGGAATTCGGCCGCTGTGGCCAAAGCG
>NZ_LZKF01000060.1:0-39914 GCF_001672665.1 Mycobacterium sp. E2238
TCGACGTCAAGAAGGTCGGGTAGACGTCCTGCGTGCCGTGGCTCATCCAGTTGAAGGCCGTCATCAGCAGCACCAGGTAGATGAATCGGCGAATGATGGCTGCGTCGCGCAGCACGTCGCGGATCCTGGTGCTGGTGAGCTTCATCTGGTCCTGCGCGGCTTCCCACACCTCGGACTCCTCCACCCGGTAGCGAATGATCAGGCTGACCAGCGCGGGGACGATGCTCAGTGCGAAGAGCCACCGCCACGACAACCCGAGCCAATTCATCACCACCAGCGAGGCGACGCTTGCCAACAGGTAACCGAACGCATAGCCCTCCTGCAGCAGCCCCGAGAAAAATCCGCGTCGCTCGACGGGAACCTTCTCCATCGCGAGCGCGGCGCCAAGGCCCCACTCGCCGCCCATCCCGATGCCGTACAGCAGGCGCAGGATGACCAGCACAGTGAAGTTAGGGGCGAACGCGCACAGGAAGCCGACCACGGAGTAGAACATCACGTCGACCATCAGCGGCAGCCGCCGACCGACGCGGTCAGCCCACAGCCCGAACAGCAGCGCGCCGACCGGTCGCATGATCAGGGTGGCCGTGGTGACGAACGCGACCTCCGCCTTGCTGTGGTGGAAGGTCTTTGCGATGTCGGCGTAGACCAGCACGACGATGAAGTAGTCGAACGCGTCCATCGTCCAGCCCAACAACGCCGCGATGAATGAGTTCCGCTGATCCGCGGTCAACCGTTGAGTTGTCACGTCAGCATCGTGCAGTACCGAGCGCGATGGCGCGAGAGTAAGTTGCGAATACATGCGCATCATCGACGCCGATGGACATGTCGCCGAGAACCCATCGTTGGCGACCGAAGCGATCAAGCGTTGGCCGCAGTACATCAAGCCCGCCGCCGATGGCAGCCGGCTGATGTTCGAAGGCCGCAGCTATCCGGTGGACGAAGGACCGGGTGCCGGCTGTCCGCCCCAACACGGCATCAGCAAGGCGCCCGACATCCATTGCCGATCGACCGAAGGCGTGCTGGGGGATGCGGATCGCGACCACATCGACACCATGGTGTTGTACCCCAGCCTGGGCCTGTGCGCCCCGACACTCGAGGACCCCGAGTTCGGGGCGGGGTTCTCGCGGCTCTACAACCAGTGGATCGCGGATTATTGCGCCCCGTCGGGTGGACGGCTACGCGGCGTCGCGGTGACCCCGATCGAGCACGGCCAGGCGGCGATCGACGTCATGACCGAAGCGAAAGAGCTTGGGCTGGTGGCGACTCTGGTTCCGCCGGCACTCAAGACGCGTAACCTCGACCACCCCGACCTGGACGCCTTTTACGCCGCCGCGGTCGACCTGGACATGCCGCTGGGCATTCATGGCGCCCCGGGCATCCACCTGCCGAAGATCGGCGTGGACCGCTTCACCAATTACATTCAGGTGCACTGCATCAGTTTCCCGTTCGACCAGATGACGGCCATGACGGCGCTGGTCTCCGGCGGCGTCTTCGAGCGCCACCCGCGGTTGCGGGTCGCCTTCCTCGAGGCGGGCGCGGGCTGGGTTCCGTTCTTCATAGATCGCCTGCATGAGCACTACGAGAAGCGGGGCGATTGGGTCGAACGTGGCTGGCAGCGCGATCCGCACGAGTACCTGTCCGCGGGCAACATCTGGGTGACGTGCGAGCCGGAGGAACCGATCCTGCCCGGAGTGATCGACGTGCTCGGGGCCGACTTCATCATGTTCGCCAGCGACTACCCGCACTGGGACGGTGAATGGCCGGAAAGCACCAAGCACCTGCGGACCCGCCCGGATATCAGCGAAGAGGCCCGCGAAAAGATCGGCGGGTTGAACGCGCAGCGCTTCTACAACTTGAATTGAGCGGCTGCGCAATCCTCGTGACAGACGACCCGATATTCTCGTGAGCAACCTGAAATTTTGGGGAGGCGGCCATCCGACATGACTGATAAATGGTTCTCCGATATCAGCGCGCCGGGGCAGCTGACCCTCGCGGACCTGTGCGACCAGATCGAGCAGAAGATCCACCTCAACGCGGACAACCAGAAACCCCCGCAGGAGTTCGCCGACTGGCAGGCGTGCGTGGCAGATCGCGACGCCACCATCTACAAATTGAGCGCTGCCGTCGTCAACCTGTGCCAGATGGTGAAGTACCTGTCGTCGCAGCGCGACGACGCTTAGCGAGCAGTATCAGCAGTCAACTCGACAGGCTGCGCTTCGCGCACGTCTGGTGAGAGGATCTTGGGCATGGGCCCTTTCCTGATTCGCGCCGCACTGACCGGTTTCGCGCTATGGCTGGTCACGAAGTTCGTCCATGGGATCACGTTCGTGGGCGGCGACACGAAGCTGGAGCGGGTCGGCATCATCTTCGTCGTCGCCATCGTTTTCGGTCTGGTCAACGCGTTCATCAAACCGGTCGTCCAGCTGTTGTCGATCCCGCTGTACATCCTGACCCTGGGCTTGTTCCATGTCGTGGTCAACGCACTGATGTTGTGGATCACCGCGTGGATCACCGAGCACACCACACACTGGGGTTTGCAGATCGATCATTTCTGGTGGACGGCGATCTGGGCCGCGATCGTGTTGTCCATCGTGAGCTGGGTGCTGTCGCTGATCATTCGGGACGTCAGCCGGCGCTAGCGGCCCTGCCATCGCGGCGGACGCTTCTCGGCGAATGCCCGCGGGCCTTCCTTGGCGTCCTGTGTCTCGAAAATGCGGTCGCTGTGCCGGGTTTCGTTGTCGTACGCCGACGCGAGGTCGAGCGCCAGACCCTCGACGGCCGACTGCTTCGTCGCGGACACCGCGAGCGGCGCGTTCGCCGCGATGCGTTCGGCGTAGTCGTACGCGGTATCCATCAGGCGTCCGGGCGGGACGACGCGGTTGATCAGCCCCATCGCCAGCGCCCGCTCCGCGTCTACCATGTCGGCGGTCAGCAGCAACTCCATCGCCAGCGGATAGGGCATCTGACGCGGCAGCCGCACGGTGCTGCCGCCACCGGCGAAAAGGCCGCGCTTGGGTTCCATCACCGCGAATCGCGCGGCGGGCACGGCGACCCGGATGTCGGTTGAGCTCAACATCTCGAAGCCGCCCGCGACGCAGGTGCCGTTGACCGCGGCGATGATCGGCTTGTAGACGGGGAAGCGGTGCAGTACGGCGTGGATGGCGTCGTCCTTGTTCCACCCCTCGGGCTGCGGCAGATCGCCGGTGAGCTCGGGAATGAACTTCTTCAGGTCGGCGCCGGTGCAAAAGTCTTGTGCGACACCGGTGATCACCGCCACCCAGGCGCCGGCGTCATCGCGGAACGCCGCCCACGCGTGGGCCAGGTCGCGGAAGTGTTCCATGTCCAGCGAGTTGCGGGTCTCGGGACGGTTGATCGTGATGGTGGCGATGTGGGCGTCCAGCGTGTAGTCAATGCTCACCGCGCCTCCTGCTGTGCGGCCAGACGGACCACGTCGCGCGCGCAACCCCACGACAGGGTCACGCCGTTGCCGCCGTGGCCGTAGTTGTGGATGCACCGGCCCCGTCCTAGCGGCTCGGCCTGTACCCGCACCGAGGGGCGGTCGGGACGCAGCCCGGTGATGACCTCTATCACCTCGGCTTCGGCGAGCCGTGGCTCGATCTGGCGGCAGCGGTGCAAGATTCGGTCGGTCACGTCGGGATCCGGGATGGTGTCCCAGCGGCCGGGGATGCTGATGCCGCCACACACGACGCGCTGTGGGTGGGGGAAGTAGCAGGTCCATTCCGGCCCGCCGTTGATTTCCAGAAACAGTTGCCGCAGACCGGGGTTGGTGAGCACGACGTGCTGGCCGAACAGCGGGCGCAGCGTTTCGTCGCCGGTCAGGGATCCCGCGGCCAGACCGGCGCAGTTGACCACGATCGGCGCGGCATCGGCGACCTCGGCCAGTGATCGCACCGGTCGCTCCTCGATTGCGCAGCCGGCCGCGGCAAGCCGCCGGGTGAGGTAGTCGAGATAGTGCGGCATATCGATCATCGGCAACGTGGCGCGAAAGCCGTTGCCGAAGCCGCCCGGAAGGTCGGCGGGGTCGGCGGGGCGCAGGTCGGGGATCAACGCCGCGGCGGACGACATCGCCTCGGCCGCAGTCAGTTCACCGACCGCCATCGCCGGCGACAGTTGAACGCCGGAGTCGGCGTCGTCCGCGAGTTCACGGAAGACCTGCAGGGAGTGCTCGGTCCAATCCAACGTGCCGCTTGCGCGCTCCGCCGGCCGCGGCGGCAGCCATACCGCGCCCGCCACCTTAGAGGTCGTGTGCTGTGGCGTGGCGGCCGTCCAGACCCGCACCGACCAGCCGGCCTCGGCCAGGCACACGGCCGACGTCAGACCGCTGACACCGGCGCCGACGACGACAACTTGTTGCGCACTGGCCACGGCCCGTCAGGAACCGTCAGTTGTGCGGGGCGGGCGGCGGAGGCTGTTGTCCGCCCTGGCCGCCACCGAGCAGGCCGTTGAGGAGGCCGAGCGTGCTCTGCACACCGGCCGGCGGTGTAGTCGGCGGCGGCGTTGCGTCCGGAGTCAGCTGCCACGGTTGGCAACCCGAGGTCTTGAACGCCTTGTCGGTCGGGTCGATCTGCACCACCTGAGGCTTTTTGCTCATCGAATTGTCGATGATGTTGCCGTCCGGATTGCCCATCCGCTTCCAGTAGCAGGTGCCGTTGTCGGCGGGGCCCCCGGAGCTGTAAATGCCCGGCACGATGTCGGACCCGACGTTGTAGATGCCGTCCTTATCGATGCTCGACTTCGGTCCCGGTGCCGGTGAGGCGGCCGGCGAGGCGGCGGGAGAGGGTGCCGGTGAGGCCGACGACGGCGGCGGTCCAGGTGCGGGTCCCCTCGGGTCCGGGTCGGCCGCTGCGACGCCCACCGACACCGCCCAGCCCGCAATCATCAGTGCCGCGAGCGCCAACCGCCCCGCGCTCGGTACACCAGCCTCAATCCCCATAGCACGTCAGCGTACCGGGCTGAGCAGCCGAATTCACGCAAAGCGGCATCCGCCGGCCGGCGCCCCCGGACGCGTAACCCATGGTCACGGCGCCCTACGAAGCCCTTAGGGGAGCCGCCGCACGCGGCCGGCGTAGCCGAGCGCGTGCTCGTACGTATCCAGGTTGTCCCGAGAAATCTTCGCGTGCACCGGGCGTTCGAGGAAGAACCGCAGCAGCGGGTTGTAGGCGTGATAGGTCTCGTGGAAGGTCAGCACCGTCGTGCCGTCGGGCTGCTCCTCGAGCAGGTGATAACCCTCGGCCCGGGACCACAGCGGCGCGCCCACGGCCACGTAGCGTGACAGTTTGTTGGTTTCCGCCTCTGTGACGGTCTCCCACGACCGCGCCCGGCCTCCAGACAGCAGGTACTTGGGCACCGGGTAGACGCAGGTGCGGACCAGGCCCTCGCCGGCCTCGTTGCCCTCGTTGAGGATCTCCATGCTGCCGGTGGGCCATTTGAGGACTCGGGGCCGCGGCGCGTTCGGCGGCGCGGGCGGATGCAGCACCCGCCACACCTTCGCCGGCGGTGCGTCGACGTGAAATCGCACGGTGTAGGACTGCATCAGCCGTCTCCCCAGCTATCCCAGAACGTCACGGTTTCCGCGGGCGGGCGCGTGGCCGGCCGGAAGTCGGTACCGATCGTGTAGGCCACCGGGAAAAGGGCGGCCTGCGTCACCGTGTCCGGGATACCGAGCAATTCGGCCACTTCCCGTTCCTTGGCCAGATGCATCGTCGTCCATACCGATCCCAGCCCCCGCGACCGCAGGGCGAGCAGGAAACTCCAGCCGGCCGGGATGATCGACGCCCACGCCGACGCGGCGGTCAGCAGAGTGGAGTTGTCGATGCGGTTCGCCAGGCACGGGATCACGTGCACGGGGACCCTGCCCAGCGTGTCGGTCAGGGCCAGCGCGCCGGCGTACACGCGCCGGGTCTGCGGGTCGGACGCCTGTTTGGTCGCGTACGCAAGGTACTCGGCGCCGATGCTGCGATAGATCTCGCCGATCGCGGCGCGCTTGTCGGCGTCGGTGATCACCAGCCAGCGCCAGTCCTGCGCATTGCTCGCCGTGGGCGCCTGCATCGCCAGCCGGATGCACTCGAGGATCACCTCGCGGCCGACCGGCCGGTCCAAGTCGAGGCGCTTACGCACCGACCGCGTCGTCGTCAGCAATTCGTCGACGGTCGCCAGGTCCATTCGGCTCCTTACTACAGATCGATTGCGCAAGACTGGTCGACGCCGAGCACGGTCAACGAGCGGCCCAGGCCCAGAAATACCGCAACGCACAGGGTGAGATCCAGGATCTCGGGGTCGGAGAACGACTCGCGCAGCCGCGCGAAGAAGGCGTCGTCCAGCGAGCCATGATCGGTGGCGAAGCGCTCGGCGTACTCAATGGCAAGCCGTTGGCGGGGCGTGTAGCCGGGGTAGCTGGCGTACGCCGCGACGTTGTCGTAAAGCTCCGGCGTGACCCCGGCGTCCAGCACCGACTGGGCCCGAAAGTCCGAACATGCGACGCAGTCGTTGATCTGGGCGATGCGCATCCTGGCCAGCTCGCGCTCGTCGGCCGGCAGAACGCTCTGCTGGTAGGCGCCGCGGATCATCCGCTCCACCATGTCGCCGAGTTGCGGCCGCAGCGTCCAGATCATGGCGGCTTCGCCGCCGGGGCCATCCGGCACGTTGAGACGGGCCATCGGCGACTCCTGCCCGGTGAGTTAATTACTGAGTCGAGCAAACCAGTTCGCAACTCGACTGTCCAGGGCGTAATCGCGCGGTTGTAGACCCGACAACGCGTTCGGAGTTACCGTCTCGGCGTGCTGTTCATGCACGAGGTGCATAAGGTGCGCGGCCGCTGCGAAGACGATTTCGAGGCCGCGTTCCGACAGGGCTGGATGCCCATGCTCGCCGACGGTGACGACGCCCGGTTGCTCTGGTACGCCGACCACGCCCAGGGCAGCGGACCGTCCTACACCGTCGTGACCGTCACCGCCGTTCGGGACGGGGCGGCGTGGGAGCGCCTTGCGCTCCGGGTGCAGCAGGGTGATTTGCAGGCGTGGATGCGCGAGCTGGATGAGCTGCGCTACGACGTCGAGGCCAAACTGCTGGCGCCTCTGCCGTGGTCGCCGCTGCAGGACGAGCCGCTGGGGGAGGTGCCGGTCGACGGCCGGGAGCACGAACTCACCCTCTACATGGAAGACACCATGTGGCCCTATCCGGACAAGTTCGAGGAATACATCGCCCGCAGCGGCGACGTGTATGCGCAGAGCCTCCGGCGACCGTCGTCAATGCTGGCGGTACAGGCGGCTTTTCAGCCCGCGCTGGGCAGCCACCTACGCCGGGAGGTCGTCCTGATGCAGCGCATCCAGCGGCCCGATCAGCTGCTCGGGCTGCTCCAGACGCGGATTCCCGCCGAATACCGCGCACCGGGCACGTGGATGCACGACGCTCTCGACCTGCGCGACCAGTGGACCAGTCGGCTGCTGCGCACCTCCGCATGGTCACCCTTCTACTGAGCCGCACACGATGACTATCGGAACGATGCTCGAGGCCGCCGCGAATGGCGATCCCGGCCGGGTCGCGCTCATCGTCGATGGACGCTCGATCGGTTATGGCGAGCTGGCGAGCACCGTGAACCGCTGTGCCGCCGGCCTGGCCGAGCGGGGCGTGGGGGCCGGCCAACGCGTCGCAGTCGTCGACGGCGGAAGTGTGCTCTCGATCGCGACCGTGTTGGGGGCGGCCCGCATCGGTGCCGCCGCGGCGCTGATGAACCCCGCGCTGACCCCGCCCGAACTCCACAGCCTCATGACGAGCGCGGGCTGCGCCGAGGTGGCCGTCGCGGGGGAGCCGTACGCCGAGCGGCTCCGCGAGGCCGGTGCGCCGACGGTATTGGGCGCAGAGCTGCTGGAGGGCGCCGCTGTGCCGCCGCCCCCGCGCGACGACGCCGGCGGCGACGCCCTTGTGTTGTTCACCAGCGGGACAACGGGATTGCCCAAGGCGGTCGGGATCGGCGGCCGGCAGCTGATAAGGCGGATCAAGGGGATGGCGGCACCGTTCCGCGCCGACGCCGCACCCTCGGTGGGGCTGATGTGCGTCCCGTTCTTCCACGTCGGGGGCGCACTGGGCACGCTCGGCAGTTTGTATTCGGGCAATACGTCGGTGGTACAGCGGCGATTTGACGCGGGCGAGTGGTTGCGCCTGGTGTCCGAGCATCGGGTGACCACCACATTCCTGGTTCCCGCGATGATGCAGCGCATCCTCGACCATCCCGACTTCGCCGGCGCCGACTTGTCGTCTCTGGTCGCCGTCGCCTACGGCGCCGCCGCCGCGCCGATAAGTTTGGTGCGCCGGGCGATGGATGCCCTCCCACATGTGGCGTTCGCCAACGTATTCGGGCAGACCGAGACCCTCGGCGCCTACACGACGCTGATGCCCGCCGATCACCGCGATCCGGCCCGCGCGGGATCGGTCGGCCGGCCGCTGCCCGGTGTCGACGTGCGAGTGGTGGACCCCGAGACGGGGGAGGACGTCGAGCCCGGAACGGTCGGCGAGCTATGGGTGAACAGCACCCAAAACGTCACCGAAGGTTGGCTGCGCACCGGGGACCTCGCCCGCCAAGACCCCGACGGCTACCTGTTCCCGAGCGGACGGCTCAGCGACACCATCAACCGTGGCGGCGAGAAGTTCGGGCCGATCGAGGTCGAGGAAGCGCTTCGTTCCCATCCGGCGGTGCGCGACGTCGCGGTCGCCGGAATCCCCGACGACGAGCTCGGCGAGCGAGTGGGGGTGGCAGTGACGGCATGCGCGCCGGTGACCCTCGAACAGCTGCGAGCGCACTGTCGCGACTTGATCGCCTACTTCAAACTGCCCGAGCGGCTGGCGATAGTCGACCACATCCCCTACAGCTCGACCGGCAAGGTGAACCGCCGCGAGCTCGCCGCGCTGATCGCCAAAGACGCTTGACGGCAAGGAGTTCCGATGCTGTTTTTGCATGAGACCCACAAAGTGGTCGGCGCGCGGCAGGACGAATTCGAGGCCGCGTATCGCGAGGGCTGGATGCCGACGCTCGCCGCCGGTGACGACGCCAGGCTGCTCTGGTACACCAATCACGCCCACGGCTCGGGGCTGTCCTACAACGTGGTCACCATCACCGGCATCGTCGACGGCGCGGCGTGGGAAAGGCTGGCTCGCCGAGCTCAGCGCGGTGACCTCCAGCCGTGGATACGTGAATTGGACAATTTGCGTCACGAGGTGACGGGCAAGCTGCTGCTGCCAGTTACCTGGTCACCCCTGCAGACGGTGGACCTGGCCAGCGTGCCGACCACGGGTGAGACGCACCCGTTGACGATGTTCATGGAAGACACGGGCTGGCCGTACGCGCCGCTCGACGATTACATCCGGTCCTGGGACGAGATCTACTATCGGCCGCTGTCCCAGGCGCCGGCCCGCATGCGCATCCTCGACATCCAGGCGTGCTTCCAGGTGGCGCATGGGAGCAGCCGGCGCCGAGAGGCCATGCTGTGGCAGAAGATCGACGACTCCAACAACTACGCCGCACTGGTCCACCTGCTGACCAAGGAGATCCCGCCGGAGCACCGGGCACCGGGAAGCTACATGTTCGACGCCCTCAAGTACCGCGACCAGTGGCAGAGCCGCCTGCTGCGGACGTCGGACTGGTCACCGCTGTACTGAGCCCGGCCCGGTCGTGCGATTCAGGATGCGGCCGGCCCGCTCGACCATGCCGGCCACGATGTCGGCCGCGGGCCGGACTCGCCGGACGAGCCCCACCCCCTCGCCGACGAGTATGGCGGCGCTGTCGAAATCCTCTGCCGCGACAGCCTTTTCGTAATCCTCGACCGCCTCGGGCAGCGATGCCGCCAGCTGATCCTCGTTGCCGTGCCAGGTGTCGAGGAAGGCGTTGCCGAGCGCCCGCGCGTTGTATCCGGCCGGCCAATCCAGCCGCCGCACAAGGTCGTAGGCGCGCGTGCGGACGGTGTCGTCCCCGCCGGCGGCCAGCGCCCGCTCGTGGGCGCGGGGGGACACCAACGCCTCCGGGGACGCCCAGAACCTGGTGCCCACGAGTACGCCATCGGCGCCGAGCGCCAGCGCGGCGGCCAGCCCGCGCCCGTCGGTCACCCCGCCCGCGGCCAGCACGAGCGTGTCCGGCGCGCGGTCGGCGACGAGGTCGACGACGTCGGGCACCAGCGTGAAGGTGGACCGGACGGTCATGCCGTGGCCGCCTGCCTCGCCGCCCTGCGCCACCACCACGTCGGCGCCGGCGTCCAGGGCCCGGCGCGCGTGGTCGAGCTTCTGCGCCTGCGCGATGAGTGGGACGCCGGCGGCGCGAATGCGGTCGGCGAACGGCTGCAGGTCACCGAAGGAGAGCATGATCGCGGCGGGTCGCCGGGCAAGGGCCTCGTCGAGCAGCTCGGGCCGCCGGGCCAGGCTCCAGGTGATGAACCCGCATCCGACGTTTGCCCCGCCGGCCCGGTCGAATTCGCGCCGCAACCATTCCGCGTCGCCGTAGCCACCGCCGATGAGGCCCAGGCCGCCGGCCGAGGTCACCGCCGCGGCCAACCGGCCGCCGGAGATCATCGCCATCGGGGCGAGCACGATGGGGTGTTGGATGCCGAAGAATTCCGTGAGCCGGGTGTCGAGGCTCATGTCAGCTCCCCGGTGAGAAATTGCGCGCGGCCGTGTCCGAAAGACCAATCCTCGTCGCCGTTTTCGGTGATAGCGACGATCAGGTCGGCCGGGTCGAGGCCGCACCGCTCTGCCAGATTGGTCGCCAGCAGCTCGTAGAATTTCTCCTTCATCGCCCGCGTGCGCCGCCGGCTCACCACGTTGATGATCACCTGGTTCGACGAGCGGCTGATGCCGAGACCGGTATCCAAAGCGACGATTTCGTGGGCGGGATGGGTGCGCACCACCTGATAGCGGTCGCGCGGCGGCACCCCGAACGCTTCGACGACGGACTCGTGTACCGCGTCGAGCAAGGCCCTGACCTCCGACGGCGTGCGGCCCTCGATGAGGTCGATGTAAAGCAGCGGCATTTCGTCTCCTTAAGATCTATGTCCTGGCTACGACGGTAGGTCCGTCGAGAGGGCCTGTGAAATGCCTGCTGTAATCGATCTATGCTTGCCAGGCATGGGCGCGTTGGCGAGCGGTCGGGTCGAGTTGCGCCACCTGCGGGCGTTCGAGGCGGTGGCGCGGCTGCGGTCGTTCACGCAGGCGGCCGACGAACTCCGCATCACCCAACCGGCGCTCAGCCGCACCATCCGCCAACTGGAAGACGCGCTCGGCGTGGCGCTGGTGGACCGCACTTCGCGGCACGTCGAGACCACCCAGGCCGGGCGGGCGTTCCTCGACCACGTCGAGCGAGTCCTCGCCGAGCTGGAGCGGGCGTTCGGGGCCGTACGCCGGCAGGCGAGCATCGGCCTCGGATTCAGCTGGTTGCTGCCCGACCCGTGGGCCCAGGACACCGTCGCCCGCTTCGAGCGGGCCACCGGGACGACGGTCAGGCTGGTCCGCACCGACGATGCGCTGAGCGCCGTTCAGCGGGGCAGGGTGGACGTCGCCGTGGTCCGCGGCCAGGTGACGGCGACCCAGGTGCGGGTGGTGCACCTCTTCGACGAGTCCCGCGTGGCCGTGTGTTCGGTGCACTCGCCGCTGGCCATCAGATCGGAGTTGGACTGGGCCGAGGTCCCGCAGTGGCCGCTGGTCGTCAACACCGCCAGCGGAACCACCGGGCCATGGTCATGGCCGGCGGGGGAGGGACCGAAAACGATCGTTGAGACAACCAATTTCGACGAGTGGCTCGAATCCGTCGCGGCCGATCGCGGCATCGGCGTGATCCCGGACGTCGCGGTCCGGCGCAACATCCACCCCGGCGTGCGGTTCGTCGCACTGCGCGGAGCCCCCACGAGCACCGTCTCGCTAGCGTTTCTGCCGCGCGCCCGCAACGCCGTGCTGCGCCGCTTCGTCGAGGCGGCCGTCGAGAGCGCGGCAAGCGTTTGAGTGTGCGCTCACGGCTTTGAGTGTGCGCTGACGGCGGCGTTGCTCGGCGTGTCGCCACCGTGGGCGCACATTCAACGGATCAGGCGAGCGGCGCAAAACCCGAGCGAAGCAGCTCCAGGCTGGACGCGACGAGTTCGCCGAGGTCGCCCATGCAGCCGTTGCGGCCCCAATTCTCCACTGCCACAACCAGAGCGGCGGCCAGGGCGGAGCCGGTGACCTCGGCGAGCAGATCGATGTTCGCCACACCCGGGTTGCGATCCCTGACGAAATCGGTCAGCACCTCGGCGAACGACGACTGCACGACGCGCAGATGGCTCGCGATGCGCTCCGCGCTGATCAACTCCGCGCGGGCCGTCGCGGCCTGGCGGACCACCTCGAGGTCGTGCGGGAAGGCCGCGACGCTCGCCAGCACCGCATCGAAGAGCGACTCGGAGGCGGGACGGTCGGCGAGCGCCTCGGCCAGCCATGCCAGCTGCGTCTCGTAATCCTGGAAGAGCACCGCCTCCTTGGTGGGGAAGTGGCGAAAGAAAGTCCGCTCGGTGACGCCGGCCTCGCGGGCCAACTCGGTCACGGTGACGTTGGTAAACCCTTTGCGCGCAAAGCTTTTCAATGCCGCTTGGCGCAGCGCCTCATGCGTCGATCGTCGGCGTAGCTCATGACGGTTCGTCGGCGCGTTCATCCCCCAGGAATGGTATCCCAGCCGGCCGAAACTTGTCAGAACTGACATCTTCCGATTGTGTCAGTACTGACATATTCTTGTCACGCGCCAATCGAGGGAGGACGCCATGTCGGACTGCGACGCGATCGTCGTGGGAGCGGGCCACAACGGGCTGACCGCGGCCGCGGTACTGCAACGCGCGGGCGTGCGAACGCTGTGCCTGGAAAGCAACACCTATGCCGGGGGCATGGCGGCGACCGTCGAACTGATCGACGGCTTCCGGTACGAGATCGCCGGCTCCGTCCAATTCCCGACGGCGAGCCAGATCACCAAGGATCTCGGGCTGGACACGCTGCCCACGGTGGAGCCGGACGTGATGTCGACCAACATCGGCGACCACGGCGAGGAGGCGACGATCTTCTACCGCGACCCGATGCGGCTGATGACGCACCTGGCCGAGAAGCACGGCATGGAGGCCGTCACGGGCATGGCCGAACTGATCGGGTGGAGCCAGGGACCCGCAAAGGCACTGGGCCGCTTCGACGTTCGCACACCGCCCAAGACCCTCGACGAGATGTACGCCTGCGCGGCGAACGACGCCGAACGCCGCGCCATTCACGAGATGCTGTTCGGCTCGGCGATGGACGTCATCGACCGCTACCTGCCCGACAAAGACAAGCACGCCGTCATGCGGGGGATGCTCGCGTTCCTTGCCGTCAACTCGACCTACCGCGGCCCCTACACTCCGGGCAGTGCCACCTGCCTGGCATTCGCTCTGGCGGTACCGGACGACAGCACGGCGATGATGACCAAACTCAAGGGCGGCATCGGCGCGCTCACCGAACACCTGCGTGAGCTCTTCGTCTCCCACGGCGGTGAGATCCGGTTCCGGAGCAAGGTCGAGCAGATCCTCGTCGACCGCGGCGCCGTGACCGGGGTGCGGTTGCGTGACGGCTCGACGCTCACCGCGCCGATCGTGGTCTCCAACCTCGCGCCGGACGTCACCCTCACCGAGCTGATCGCCCCCGAACATGTGCCGGGGGAGCTCATTTCACGTCTTGGCGGACGAGACCACCGCGCCTCCTTCGTGCAGATCCACTTCGCCCTCGACGGGCTGCCCGAATTCGCGCCGCCCTATGAGTTTTTGAACGAGGAAGGCATGCAGCAGTCGGTCGGGATCTTCGGTGATCCCGAAGAACAACAGCTGCATTGGGAGAACTGTCGTCGGGGCATCGTCCCGGACAACCCGTCGATGGGAATGCAGATACCGTCCGTGCATGATCCGGGGATGGCGCCGCCCGGTAAGCACGCCGCGAGCGCCTACGCTTACGCTTTCCCTGTCGAAGTCGACCGCCACGATCATGGACAGCTCAAAAATGTTATGGCACAGCGTGTTATCGACAAGATCACCCGGTTGGCCCCGAATTTCAAGGACATCGTGATCCGGCACATCACCTTTGCGCCCTACCACATGAACACGATGTTCGGTGCGCCCGCGGGCGACTTCTGCCACGGGCTGCTGCATCCGGACTTGATGGGCCCGAACAGGCCCGGCCCCAAGGGGTTCCTCGACTTTCCGATTCCCATCGAAGGGCTCTACCTCGGCGGTGCGGGATGCCACGGTGGTCCCGGCATCACCTTCACGCCTGGCTATAACGCCGGCTATCAGGCGCTCGACGAGATGGCCTGACGCTCAGCCCGCGAACGTTCCGGTCAGCCGGGCCTGGGCGGTTGCCGCGCCGCCGATCGCCTGCGCCGCCTGCACGCCGGCGAGCCCGTCGGGCAGCCGGTAGTCGTTGGGAAGCTGGTAGAGCGTGAACCGGTAGTGGTGCGTGCCGGTTCCGGCCGGCGGACAGGGGCCTTTGTATGCGGTCTCTCCGGCGGTGTTCGGCAGGGTGGTCGCGCCGGCCGGCGTCTGGCCGTCGGCGCTGCTGCCGCTACCGGGGCCGATTCCGACCACCACCCAGTGCACGTAGAGGCCGTTGACGGCGTCCGGGTCGTCGACCACGAGTGCCGCCCCCAACGGCGCCGACCATGTCAGCGGCGGCGCCATGTTTGCGCCCTTGCACGTGTACTGCACCGGGATCGGCGCACCGTCGTTGAACGCTGGGCTGGTGATGCTCAACGGCCCCTCGGCGGGGGCGGCCCGGGCGGTCCGCCCAAGCGTCGTGACCTTCGGCGTCGACGGCGCCGTCATGCGGGTGTCACCGTGGCCGCCGCAGCCGGCCACCGCTCCGAGGATCGTCAACGCACCGGCGATCGATGCGACCCGCCGAAAGTTGCTCACGGGTGTCGGTTTCATACGGACAGTGTCGCTCGCGCGGCCACCATCCGGAAGCGCCGGATTTGACGGCCGGGTGCCCCTACTTGCCGCCCTTGCGCTCCAGCACGCGTTTACGCAATCCCTTGGTGGCCGTGTCCATGAGGCTCTTGGAGCCTCGCTTGATCAAGAACCCGGGCACCGGCATCAACAGGTCCACGGTGAGGTCGAAGCTCACCCGGGTGGAGTCTCCGTCGGGCTTCAGGGTGTAGCGACCGTCTTGCGCGCGTTGCTGTTTGGCACTGACCAGAGTCCAGCTGACGCCGTCGTCGTGGACGGTGTACGCCAACTCCTGCTCGTCGCTGACGCCGACGAGTTTGACCACTTGCTTCGACCTGAGGGGGTGGCCCTGATCGTCCCGCTCGAGAACCTCCACCTTCTGATGAACCGAGGACCACTCGGGCAGCGCTTCAATGTCGAACAGCACATCCATTATCTGATCCGGTGTCGCTTCGATGACGACTTCGCGGGATTCGGTGACAGCCATGGCAGATAGATAACCACTGCGGCGCCGCTAAAAACTCACGGCAACAGGACGACCTTGCCGACGTTCTCCCGGGCCGCCAGGATGCGGTGCGCCTCCGGCGCCTCGGCGAAGGGCACCGCCGCATGGACGACGGGAGCGACCGTCCCCTCCGCGAGCGCCCTGGCCAGCGGAGTGATCCACGGCTCGAGCGTGCCGCGGTCGTCCCACAGCCGCAGCATGTTGAGGCCGATCACCGCCTTGGACTCCGAGAGTTGGTCGATCAGGTTGAACCCGCGCAGCATCGCCAGCGCATGCGGGGCGGCCGCCCGCAGCGAGCGCTTCTCGCCATGCTGCAGGTTCGACACCCCGTACCCGACCAGCCGTCCGCCCGGCCGCAACAACGCGTAGGACCGGCGCAGCGAGGTGCCACCCAGCGCATCGAGCACCACGTCGTATAAATCCAGGCCGCGCCACCAACCGTCACGGCGGTAATCGATCGCCCGGTCCACCCCCAGTTCGGCCAGCTTCTCGTGTTTCGCCGGTGACGCGGTGCCGTGCACCTCGGCCCCGGCGGCCTTCGCGAACTGGATGGCCGCGATGCCGACGCCGCCGGCCGCGGCGTGCACCAGCACCCTTTCCCCGGGGCGCAGCGACCCGTATCCGTGCAGCGCGGCCCATGCGGTCGCGTAGTTGACGGGGACGGCGGCGCCCTGTTCGAAGCTCATCGCGGCCGGCAGCGGCACCGAGTCGCTCGCAGCCACGTTGACGATCTCGGCATAGCCGCCGAAGCGGGTACCCGCCAGCACCCGGTCGCCGACGCGGCCCGGATCGACACCGTCGCCGACGGCCTCGACGGTCCCGGCGACTTCGTAGCCCACCACCGCCGGCAGCTTCGGCGCATCGGGGTACAGGCCCACGCGGGCGAGGTGGTCGGCGAAGTTGACCCCCGCCGCGCGCACCGCGACCCGCAGCTGCCCCGGGCCCGGGGGCGGGGGATCGGGCCGCTGCTCGACCCGCAGCACCGACGGACCGCCGCGCTTGGTGATGACGACTGCGCGCATCGCGAATACCTTCTCTCCGGCCTTGTCTCCGGCTTCTGCCAACACGTCAACTATCTACGACATGCTCAGCTAGCTTGCTGGGTGTGCATCTCGCCTGGGAACGGTTGACGGCCGGCGTGCGTCGCTGCCGGCTGCCGTTCTGCGATGTCACGGTCGGACTCGTGTGGGGCAGCACCGGAGTACTGCTTGTCGACACCGGGACGACGCTGCCCGAGGCGCGCGCAATCGACGCCGGCGTGCGACGGCTCGCTGGCCGCCCGGTCAGCGATATCGTCTTGACCCACAAGCACTTTGACCACGTGCTGGGTTCTTCGGTGTTTGCCGACGCGAACATCTACTGCGCGCCCGAGGTGGCCGAATGTCTGTCGTCGGGAACCGGGCGGATGCGCGAGGACGCGTTGGACCACGGCGCCGACGCCGCGGAGATAGATCGGGCGATCGCGGCGTTGCGACCCCCGCGGCGCGGGGTCTTCAACGCCACCATCGGCCTCGGTGATCGCGCAGTGACGATCGCCCATCTGGGCCGTGGCCACACCGCCTCCGATCTCGTGGTGGTCGCCCCCGGGGGAGCCGACGACCCGGTCGTCGTGTTCACCGGCGACCTGGTCGAAGAGTCCGCCGATCCCGCGATCGACGCCGACTCGGACCTGGCGGCGTGGCCGGCCACCCTCGAGCGGCTGCTCGCGGTCGGCGGGCCGGACGCGGTGTACGTGCCGGGCCACGGAAGGGTCGTCGGCGCGGAGTTCGTCCGTCGCCAGCGCGAGTGGTTGACCCGGCGCGCGGCCGGCGGCCCCGGCTGAGCCGGGGGTCGCGTACGAAAGGTGTTGCGCCGCAAGCGGTGCGCGCCGAGACCGCCCGGGCGGCGCCCCGCGGCCGTGCCACGCCGTCGCCGGCTTGCGGATACAGGCGTCCGGCAACAGTTTTGGCATGGGTCTTTCGGCCCCTGATTGAAAGGCCATCTCCGGGGATAGACTCCGTCCAGGGGAATCGTGCCGAAGAGGAGCGTAGGGCCATGGCCATCATTGACTCGGACACCGAAGTCCGGACATCGTTCGAAGACGACATCGCCGCCACGCAGCGCTACATGGACGACCCGCGCTTCGCCGGCATCACGCGTCTCTACACGGCCCGCCAGGTAGTCGAGCAGCGCGGCACCATCCCGACCGACTACCCGGTGGCGCGCAACGCGGCCGCCGCCTTCTACGACCGGCTGCGCGAGCTGTTCGCCGCGAAGAAGAGCATCACGACGTTCGGCCCCTACTCGCCGGGCCAGGCGGTGGCCATGAAGCGGATGGGCATCGAGGGCATCTACCTCGGCGGCTGGGCGACCTCGGCCAAGGGCTCCACCACCGAAGACCCGGGTCCCGACCTCGCCAGCTATCCCCTCAGCCAGGTGCCCGACGACGCAGCGGTGCTGGTGCGCGCCCTGCTCACCGCCGACCGCAACCAGCAATACCAGCGACTGAACATGACCGAACGGCAGCGCGCCACCACGCCCGCGTACGACTACCGGCCGTTCATCATCGCCGACGCGGACACCGGCCACGGCGGTGACCCGCACGTGCGCAACCTAATCCGCCGCTTCGTCGAGGTCGGCGTGGCCGGCTACCACATCGAGGACCAGCGCCCGGGCACCAAGAAATGCGGCCACCAGGGCGGCAAGGTGCTGGTGCCGTCGGACGAACAGATCAAGCGGCTCAACGCGGCCCGGTTCCAGCTCGACGTCATGAAGGTGCCCGGCATCATCGTCGCCCGCACCGATGCCGAGGCGGCCAACCTGATCGACAGCCGCGCCGACGAGCGCGATCAGCCGTTCCTGCTCGGCGCCACCAACTTCGACATCCCGTCGTACAAGGCGTGTTTCCTGGCGATGGTCCGGCGCTTCTACGAGCTGGGGGTCAAGGAACTCAACGGCCACCTGCTCTACGCTCTGCCCGATTCCGAGTACGGCGCCGCCACCGCCTGGCTGGAGCGTCAGGGCATCCAGAGCTTGATCTCCGACGCGGTGAACGCCCGGCGCGAGGACGGGCAAGGTTCGATCGACGACCTCTTCGACCAGGTCGAGTCGCGCTTTGTGGCCGCCTGGGAGGACGACGCGGGGTTGATGACCTACGGCGAGGCCGTCGCGGAGGTGCTCTCGTTCGGCGAGACCGAAGACGAGTCGCCGAGCATGACCCCCGACGAGTGGCGCCAGTTCGCGGCGCGCGCATCGCTTTACACCGCACGGGAGAAGGCGAAGGAACTGGGCGTCGACCCGCCGTGGGACCCGGAGTTGTCGAAGACGCCGGAGGGCTACTACCAGATCCGCGGCGGCATTCCGTACGCCATCGCCAAGTCGCTCGCGGCCGCACCGTTCGCCGACATCCTCTGGATGGAGACGAAGACCGCCGATCTCGCCGACGCACGCCAGTTCGCCGACGCGATCCACGCCGAATTCCCGGAGCAGATGCTGGCCTACAACCTCTCTCCGTCCTTCAACTGGGACACCACCGGGATGACCGACGATGAGATGAAGCGCTTCCCCGAGGAGCTCGGCAAGATGGGCTTCGTCTTCAACTTCATCACCTACGGCGGCCACCAGATCGACGGTGTTGCCGCCGAGGAGTTCGCCACGTCGCTGCAGCAGGACGGCATGCTGGCGCTGGCTCGGCTGCAGCGCAAGATGCGCCTGGTCGAGTCGCCCTACCGGACCCCGCAGACGCTCGTCGGCGGGCCACGCAGCGACGCCGCGCTGCAGGCGTCGTCCGGGCGTACGGCGACCACCAAGGCGATGGGCAAGGGCTCTACCCAGCATCAGCACCTCGCCCAGACCGAGGTGCCCAAGAAGCTGCTGGAGGAGTGGCTGGCGCTGTGGAGCGAGAACTACCAGCTGGGCGAAAAGCTGCGGGTGACCCTGCGGCCCCGCCGCGCCGGTTCGGACGTTCTCGAGCTCGGCATCTACGGCAACGGGGACGAGCAGCTGGCCAACGTCGTCGTCGATCCCATCAAGGACCGGCACGGCCGCAGCATCCTGCAGGTGCGTGACCAGAACACCTTCGCCGAGAAGCTGCGCCAGAAGCGCCTGATGACGCTGATTCACCTCTGGCTGGTGCACCGGTTCAAGGCCGACGCGGTTTACTACGTCACGCCGACCGAGGACAACCTCTACCAGACCGAGAAGATGAAGTCCCACGGGATCTTCAGCGAGGTCTATCAGGAGGTCGGCGAGATCATCGTCGCCGAGGTGAACAAGCCGCGCATCGCCGAGCTGCTGACACCCGACCGCGTGGCGCTGCGCAAGTTGATCACCAAGGAAGCCTAGGGAGCGGATGCCGTTCGCCCAGGTGGCACAGGGCTGAGTGCAGTTGCTGATGCGCCGAACGCGGTATCCAATTTACGAATAAGAAAATTTCTTATTCTCGATGCAGCAAATTCCCGCACTGCAACTGTTGTCCGAGGATACGATTTGGCTCGCCGATGGCCCATTAGCCCGAGATGGGCCATCGGCTCCTAAGGCGGCCACTCTGTCGCGCTTTCCTCTTCCGGCGGCACGATCACAGCCCTCGCGGTGCGCCCGCGGGTGACCCAAGCCGTAACCGACACAATCTGTCTTGTTGCAATAATTGCACAGGTGTAGATTTGTGCTATGGCTGCGCGCCATCCTCGTAGACACGCTGGGACCGGAAGGAGCGGCTGATGAAGGTGCAAACCCACAGGGCGGCTGCCGTGTTCGGCGGGATGACCGCGGTGATGTTGGCAGTGGTATTCGGCGGAGTAAGTGCCGGCCCGACGGGCGGCGCGGGGGCGCCGGCGACGCACTCCTCGTCCCGCGTCGCATTGGCCCCGCCTGATGCAACCGGAGCCGGCGTGCACTCGGCCACGCTTGCCGGCTGCGTGTCCGGTCTCGACTGCTAGCCCGAACCGCGTGTATCGATGGCCCATCCCCGGCGGGATGGGCCATCGGCGTTTCCGGGCAGAAGTCCCGCATCGAATCCCGTTTGCCCGGGTGCGCGCCGGGGTAAGGAGAAAGAACCAGTTGCCGTGGCGCAAGTGGGGATTGGGGACTTCGATGACATCAGCAGCCAGGACTTCGGTCGCGCTCTTCGGTGGTGCGGCGATGCTCGTGCTTGCGGTCGGGTGCGGCGGCGGCAATAAGGGGCCGAGTAGCAGCAGCACCACCCCGACGACCACGCCGTCGTCCAGCGTGGCTCCGTCCACGCCCGGTGGCGGCGGCGGCGCTCCGGGCGGCCCGACGGGCGGTGGCGGCCCCGGCGGCGGTGGCGGCGGCGTTCCCGGCGGACCGACCGGTGGCGGTGGTCCGGGCGGCGGTGGCGGCGGCGTTCCCGGCGGACCCACGGGTGGCGGCGGCCCCGGCGGCGGAGGCGGCAGCATCCCCGGTGTCGGCGGTGGCGGCGGCGGCCCGGGTGGCGGCGGCGGGTGCGTCGGCAACGTCTGCGGCGGCTATTGACGTCCGCGCGCTGAACCCGCCCTAACGCACCGCGACAAAGACTTGTTCCCGTAGTCGGCGGGGCCGGGATTACCTGGCCCCGCCGGCTGAAAACTCGGTCTCGCCGAACTCGGCGGCGCCAACGCCCTAGGCCGGGCACCGCATTCGGGTTATGGTTCTGCCCAACTCGGCTGCAAGGGGACTTCAATGGCGAAGCTCAGGTTTGGATACTTCATCGCCCCGTTCCATCGGGCCGGTACGAACCCCACGCTCGCATTGCAGCGCGACCTGCAGTTCATCGAGCACCTCGACGCCCTCGGCTTCGACGAAGTGTGGATGGGCGAACACCACTCGGCCGGCAGCGAGATCATCAGCTCGCCCGAGGTTTTCATCGCGGCCGCGGCCGAGCGCGCCAAACGCATTCGCTTTGGCACCGGGGTCATTTCGCTCTCGTACCACAATCCGCTCTGGGTCGCCGACCGGCTGATGCTGCTGGATCACCTGACGCACGGCCGGATCATCGGCGGCGTGGGCCCGGGTTCACTGCCCAGCGACTCGTCGATGATAGGGCTCACCCCCACGGACACCCGCGAGCTGCTCGAAACGAATCTCGACATCGTCGTCCGGCTGCTGGCGGGGGAGACCGTGAGCGCCAAGACGGCCACGCACCAGCTGTTCGACGCCAAGCTGCAGCTTGCCCCGTACTCGGACGGCGGAATTCCGCTGTCGGTCGCCGCCGTCGCGTCGCCGACGGGTGCGCGGCTGGCGGGCAAGCATGGCATCGGCCTGCTCTCCATCGGGGCGACGTTGACCGTCGAGGGCTTCAACGCGCTCTCGTATCACTGGGGCATCGTCGAGGAGCGCGCGGCGGCCTTCGGCACGCAGGTCGACCGCAGGAACTGGAGCCTGGTCGGCCTGTTCCACCTCGCCGAAACGGAAAAGCAGGCCCGGGAAGAGGTCAAGTTCGGCATCGAGCCGTGGTTCCGGTACTTCCAGAAGGTGGCCGCCTTCCCGCAGATGACGATGCCCGGCGACCAGCTGGACGAGATGATCGACGTCATCAACGAAAACGGGGCGGGCGTGATCGGCACGCCCGAGCGGGCGCGCGAGCAGGTTCAGCGGCTGTGGGATCAATCCGGCGGGTTCGGCTGCATGCTGCAGATGGGCCACGAGTGGGCCAACCCGGCCGCCACCAAACGGTCCGCCGAATTGTTTGCCGCCGAAGTCATGCCGCATTTCCAGGGCCAGGCGCAGCCGACGCTGGACGCCGCCGCGCGCGCCGGACAGGCCCGGGAGGGCTTGGCGCAGTCGCAGTTGGACGCGGTCGCGCACATGACGAAGAAGTATCAGGACGAGGTCGACGCGAAGTAGCGGGCGGACTTCATATTCGGGGAACAGCCGCCACCCAGGCGGCAGCTAAAGTCTCGGCGCATAACCGAAGGATGACCGCCCGCACCGCTGACCACCGCCGGCGACGAATGGGGCGCCTCCTTATCGCGGGAGCCGCGTCCGCCGCCCTGCTCACCCTCTTCGGCTCGGCGCAGGCACCGATGCGCCTGACCGACGTGGCCGTATCGCCCCAGACGCCGCCCAACTTCTCCGGCGGCTTTGCCGCCGATGACGACGACGACCAGGCCCAACTGCAGCAGCAGCTCGACCAGCAGCAGCTGCAACAGTCCATGCAGCAGGCGGAAGAGCAGAACGAGCAGGCCCAGCAGCAGTTCAATCAGGACATGCAGCAGCAGCAGACGTACGAGAACCAGTTCAACAACCCGTAGCTCGTGAATCGAAGCGTGGCGGCCGCCGAGCGCGGCCGTCACGCGCCATGCCAGGGTGCTAGCGCCCGCCGCTCGATTCCCGCTCGGCGGCCTTCACCAGCCGGCCGGCGAAGTACCGGACCGCTCCGCCCATGGCGGCCCGCATCACCGGACCCGTCCCGCGCACCCCCTCGGTGAACGAGCCGGTCCAGCGGATGTCGGTCCCGCCCGTCGGGTTCGGCGTGAAGACCACCTCGCCCGAGTAATCCTTGGCCGGAGTCGGGGGACCGACGAGCTTGTAGGCGTGCCGGCGGTCCTGCTCGTACTCGACGGTCTCTTCCTGTACCAGCACGGGCCACATGCCCACCTTGCGGACGGCCCCGATCCCACCGGGCGCGGGATCGCCCTGCCGGGCCCAGCTCGAGTGAACGACGATGGGCTTCGCCCACTTCGACCAGTTGGCGCCGTCGGTCACGAGCCGAAACAGCGTCGCGGCGGGTGCGGTGCTGGTGCGGTTGATCTCGAATGAAAACGTCCTGCCTGACATGGCCAACTCCCCGGTGCAATCATCGACGACCCTGCATGCCGCCCGCGCGTAGGCTACCGCTCACGTTGCGGGCGCCGCGACGAGGGCGCACGACGGTCACCGACGGGTCGGCGCCGACCGGCGAATTCGATTCTCACCGAAGGCCCTTCGCGCTTGGCGTGCCGATGATCACGTTCGCGGCACGGCGGCGGTGCCTACAGTGGGGCCATGGAGTTCGGTTCCCGGCAGCGCGCCAAAGCCGTCCCCGGCCTGCTCGAGATCGAGGACTGCCTGGATGCCCAGGGCAACATCGTGGTGCCGCCGGACGTCACGCTGATCTCGCTCATCGATCGCAACATCGCGAACGTCGGTAACACCGTGGCGTACCGCTTCTTGGACTTCAACCGTTCGGCCGACGGACTCGTCGAAGAGGTGACGTGGAACCAGTTCGGTGTCAGGCTGGAAGCCATCGGCGCGCGCGTCCAACAGGTCGCCGGCCATGGTGAGCGGGTCGCCGTCTTGGCGCCGCAGAGCCTCGACTACGTGATGGGGTTCTATGCGGCGATCAAGGCGGGAACCATTGCGGTGCCGTTGTTCGCGCCCGAGTTGCCCGGCCACGCGCAACGCCTGAACACCGCCCTGCGCGATTCGCGGCCGACGGCCGTGTTGACCACATCGGCGGCGCGGAACGCAGTCGAGGAGTTCTTGAGCACCCTCCCGCAACCGCACCGGCCCCGGGTAATCGTCATCGACGAGATCCCCGACTCGGATCGGGATTCGTTCGCCCGCAACGAGTTACGCCACGACGACGTCTCCCACCTGCAGTACACATCGGGCTCGACGCGGCCCCCGGTCGGCGTCGAGATCACGCACCGCGCGGTCGGCACCAACCTCGTGCAGATGATCCTTTCGATTGACCTGTTGGACCGCAACACCCACGGTGTGAGCTGGTTGCCGCTCTACCACGACATGGGGTTATCGATGATCGGCTTCCCGGCGGTATACGGCGGACACTCCACGCTGATGTCGCCGGCCGCGTTCGTCCGCAGGCCGCAACGCTGGATCAAAGCCCTGTCGGCCGAGGCAGGCCGGGCCGTCACCGCGGCGCCGAACTTCGCCTACGAATGGACCGCCCAGCGGGGAGTGCCCGCGCCGGGCGATGATGTCGACCTGAGCAAGGTGGTGCTGATCATCGGGTCCGAGCCCGTCCGCATCGAGGCGATCACAGCCTTCAACAAGGCGTTCTCCCCGTACGGATTGCCACCGACGGCGTTCAAGCCCTCATACGGCATTGCCGAGGCCACCCTGTTCGTCGCGACCATCACGCCCACCGCCGAGGCGACCCCCGCCTACTTCCACCGCGAGGAACTGGGCGCCGGTCGCGCGGTGCGGGTCGCGCCGGACGACCCCGAAGCCGTGGCACAGGTCTCCTGCGGCCAGGTGGGCCGCAGCGAATGGGCCGTAATCGTCGACCCGGCCACCGGGACCGAACTGCCCGACGGTCGGGTCGGCGAGATCTGGGTGCAGGGCAACAACGTCGGCCGGGGCTACTGGGGACTGCCCGACGAAACCGGGCGAGCGTTCGGCGCCCGGTTGCGATCGCGGCTCGCCGACGCCAGCCACGCCGAAGGCTCGCTCCTCGATCGCCCGTGGTTGCGGACCGGGGACTTGGGCATCTATGTCGACGGCGAGCTTTACGTCACCGGTCGGACCGCCGACATGGTCACCATCGGCGGCCGCAACCACTACCCGCAGGACATCGAGGCGACCGTCGCCGAAGCGTCCCCGCTGGTGCGGCGCGGATACGTGACCGCCTTCGCCGTGCCGGGCGAGGAGGCCGATCAGCGACTCGTGATCATCGCCGAGCGGGCGACGGGCACCAGCCGCGCCGACCCGCGGCCGGCCATCGAGGCCATCGGGGCCGCGGTCATGCGCCGCCACGGGCTGCCGGTCACCGAGGTGTGTTTCCTGCCGGCGGGCGCGATTCCCCGCACCACCAGCGGCAAGCTGGCGCGCCGGGCCTGCCGCGCCCAGTACCTGAGCGGCAGTCTGGGCGCCCACTGACCCGCTGGGATGAGACGGCCCGAAAAGCGCTGCTCGCGTCCGCCGCTGGCTTAGTCTCCTTTCGGAGGCGTGACGATGGTGCTCAAGGTTGCGGTGTCGGCGGACCTGATCGGCGGCGACGTGGATGCCGGCTATGGAAAGGTCGCCGACGCCTTTCGCGCGAGTTTCCGCGACAGTGCTGAAGTCGGAGCGGCCGTCGCCGTCTACCGCGATGGGGTCAAGGTCGTGGACCTGTGGGGCGGCTACCGGAACGGGTTGGCCAAACAACCCTGGCAGGCCGACACCATGGTCAACATGTTCTCGACGACCAAAGGGGTCGCCGCCCTGGTCGTGGCCGTCGCGGTGTCCCGAGGACTCATCTCCTATGACGCCAAGGTGGCCGATTACTGGCCGGAATTCGCGCGGGCGGGCAAGGGCGACGTGACGGTCCGCCAACTCCTGGGGCATCAGGCCGGCCTGTGCGCGCTCAAACCGAAGCCGGCGCTGGCCGACGTCGCCGACCCGGCCAGGCTCTCACCCATCCTGGCGGCGCAGGCGCCGGCGTGGCGACCGGGTTCGCGGCACGGTTACCACGCGATCACGCTGGGCTGGTACGAATCCGAGCTGATCCGCCGGACGGACCCGGCCGGCCGCACGCTGGGCCGCTTCATGGCCGACGAAATCGTCCGGCCGCTGGGGCTCGACCTGCACATCGGCCTGCCGGATTCGGTCAACCGCGAGCGGGTCGCGCACGTACACAACTGGGTGCGCGCCGAAACGCTGCTACACCTGAACGTCATGCCACCGGGATTCGTGGGCGCCTCGCTCAACCCGGTCGGCCTGACCGCCCGCGCGATCGCGGTCCCGCGCGGCGTCAACCCGTTCAACGGTGACTACAACCGCGAGGACGTTCGGGCGGTCGAGATTCCGTCGGCCAACGGCATCGGCACCGCCCGGTCGGTGGCGCGCATGTACGGCAGCGCGGCAACCGGGGGAGCCGAGCTCGGCCTCGGCGCCGACACCGTCGCGGCCCTTACGGCGCCGGCGCTCTCGCCGAGCCAGGGCATCCGCGACAAGGTGATGAACGTCGACGTGGCGTATTCGCTGGGCTTCTGTAAACCGGTGCCGCACTTCGCATTCGGGTCTTCGGGTCGCGCCTTCGGTACTCCCGGCTTCGGCGGGTCTTTCGGCTGCGCCGACCCGGACACCGGCATCGGCTTCGCGTACGTCATGAACCGGCTGGGTTTTCACCTCTGGAGTGACCCGCGCGAACTCGCGTTGCGGCAGGCGCTGTTTCGCGACGTCCTCGGAGTGCGACCGCAGACGTGATGCCGACGAGAATTCGCCGCCCGCTACGGTGAAAGCGCCGAAGTTGCATGGGGGACGGCCGGGAACCAGCTTAACCAGCATCAGGAGGCGCGATGGCCGACCTACCCCGCGGCAATGAACGTTTCAGCGGGGTCATCCGCCCCTCTGCAGGCGATTCCACACCGATCAAACCCTCGATCGTCCACCCGCCGGCCGGGGCGCCCAACGTCGTGGTCGTATTGCTGGACGACGTCGGATTCGGCGCCGCAACGACGTTCGGCGGCCCCGTTCCGACACCGGCCCTCGACCGTGTCGCCGGTGCCGGGTTGCGCTACAACCAATTCCACACCACCGCGCTGTGCTCTCCGACGCGCGCCGCCCTGCTGACCGGGCGCAACCATCACAGCGCGCACATGGGCACCATCTGCGAGATCGCCTACGGATTACCGGGTTACGACAGCGTGATACCGCAGAGCACAGCTACCGTCGCCGAGGTGTTGCGGATGAGCGGCTACAGCACGGCTCTGTTCGGTAAGGCACATTTCACGCCGACATGGGAGATCGGCCCCGCGGGACCGTTCGACCGCTGGCCAACTGGACTCGGCTTCGAACGCTTCTACGGATTCCTGGGCGGGGATACCTCCCAGTACGAACCCGCGCTTTACGACCAAACCACACCGGTGGAGCCGTACCTCGGCCGCGACCGCTACCACTTGACCGAAGACCTCGCCGACAAGGCGATCGACTGGATCCGGCTGCAGAAGACCTCGGCACCGGACAAGCCGTTCTTTCTGTACCTCGCGCCCGGCGCGACCCACAGTCCCCACCAGGTATGGCCGGAATGGTCGGATAGCTTCGCCGGCCAGTTCGACGACGGCTGGGATGCCCTGCGGGAGCGGACATATGCCCGCCAGCTTGAAATGGGCATCATTCCATCCGGTGCCCGCCTGACGCCACGACCCGAGCAAATACCCGCATGGGCGGACTACGACGATCGCTACAAGCCGGTGGCCCGCCGCCTGATGGAGGTCTACGCAGGATTTTTGGCCCACACCGACGCCCAGATCGGGCGGGTCATCGACGCCATAGACGAGTTGAGGCAATGGGACAACACGCTATTCATTTACCTGTGCGGCGACAACGGCGCGTCCGCCGAAGGAACGATACACGGTGCGTGGAGCTCACCGGCATTTCAAAATGGTCTGCCGGAAGACCCCGAATGGCTGCTGGCTCACATCGCCGACTTCGGCACCCCCCGGTGCGAAAACCATTACAACGTCGGCTGGGCGTGGGCGCTCGACGCACCGTTTCAGTGGATGAAACAAGTGGCGTCGCATTTCGGCGGAACCCGTAACGGGCTGGCGATCTCCTGGCCGCAGGGCATCACGGCGGCTGGCGAGCAGCGCAGCCAGTTCCACCATGTCATAGACATCGTCCCCACGATCCTCGAAGCCACCGGCATCGAGATGCCGGCGCGCGTCAACGGCGTCGAACAGAAGCCGATCCAAGGTGTCAGCATGCGGTACTCGTTCGACGACGCGACCGCGGCCAGTCGGCGAACCACGCAGTACTTCGAAATCTTCGGCAATCGCGCCGTGTACCACGACGGCTGGATCGCCTCATGCTTTCACGGTCGACTGCCCTGGGTCCGCACCCAACGGGCAACCCCATTCGGGGATGCTGAACGTTGGGAGCTCTACCACCTGGCGGGTGACTTCAGCCAAGGCGTCGACCTTGCGGCACAATGCCCCGACAAGCTCGCGGAACTGCAGGCCGTCTTCGATACCGAAGCGCGCAAATACGACGTCTACCCGCTCAGCGACGCGACACTGGCCCGCGCGCTGCCCGCCAACCGGCCAAGCCTGCTGGGCGAGCGCACCTCGGTCACCTACTACGCCGGGCAAGTGCGGATCCCCGAACCCGTGACGCTGACCTACACCAGCACCTCGTTCGAGCTGCGGGCGCAGCTGACCATACCTAAGGGCGGCGGTCGGGGCGTGGTAATCAGCATGGGCGGGGCGATGGCCGGGTGGAGTTTGTACCTGCAGGACGGGATTCCGCATTTTTCCTACAACTACGTCGGTCATGAGCTGACCACCGTGAAAGCCCCCGAACCACTACCGGAAGGCCCAGTCGCACTGGGGCTTTCGTTCGACTACGACGGCGGTGGACTGGGCAAGGGCGCCTCGGTGTCACTGCGCGTCGATGACGCCGTGGTCGCCGGCGGCCGCGTCGAGCGGACGGTGCCGTTCCGGTTCTCGATGAGCGGCGAGACCTTGGACGTCGGCACCGACACCGGCTCCCCGGTTGCGCCGTACGGGCACGACTTCCGCTTCACGGGGCGTATCGACCGAATCGACGCCACCGTGCGCCCACAGCCCGCTGATCTGGCCGCGGCGATCGCCGAGGCGGAGATGCGCGCGGCGCTGGGAGCGCAATAGTGCTCGCCATGTGGGGCAGCCTCGTCCCATTGATCCTTGGCTGCGCACTCGAACCGATCGAGATCGTCATCACGATCATGTTGTTGGGCACCCCGTCGCGTGTGCGAGCGGCCGGCGCCTGGGTGGCCGGGCACGTCAGCACACGCCTGCTGCAAGGACTCATCTTCGGCACGATTCTGCATTGGGGAAAGCGCGAAGCCGACTCGAATCACCCACACCACTGGATCGTGTCGACCGTGCTGTTGGTGGTGGCCCTGCTGTTTCTGGTTACCGCGGCGCGAGAGCTGTTCAGCGACGATGATCCCAACGCCCCGCCACCGAAGTGGATGACCGCGCTGACGTCGGCCACGCCCGGCAAGGCCTTCCTCATCGGCGCCGGTGTCATCACCGTGTCGGTGAAAGCCTGGGTATTCACGCTGGCGGCGATCAGCGTCATCGGCGATGCGAACCTCAGCAGGCCCGCCAATATCGGTTCATACGTTCTCTTCGTGGCGCTTGCGGCGAGCGTGAATCTGAGCATCGTGGGTGCGGCGGCATTTTCTCCGCAGCGGTCACGCTCCCTCCTGGACCGGGCGTTGCGCTGGCTGCAGGCGCACGACCGGCCCATCCTGATCGTCGCCGGGGTGGTTTTCGGGATCTGGTTCGGGATAAAAGCCCTGCGCGGCTTCGGGATTCTGTAGCCGCTGCGCGAGTGGCATCCTGGCCGTGTGGGTTTACTCATCCGGTTGGCGGAGCTGTTGATCGTGATCCTGCCCCTGGCCGGGGCGACAATCGCCGCGGTGCGAGCGTTCAGCGCCAACCGTCGGCCGGCCGAACAACCGCCGCGGATCGAGCGGACGGAAACACCGGACACTGGCGACAATCACGTCGCGCAGTGGCGGTCGCTGCGCCGCGTCCTCGAGGAGCACAGCCGTACCGACGCCCGCTGGCTCGAGTATGAACTCGACGTGGCCAAACTGCTCGACTTTCCGCTCATGACGGACATGCGCGACCCGCTCACCGTCGCCTTCCACAAAGCCAAGCTCCGCGCCGACTTCCTGCGCCCCACCAAGGCCGAAGACCTCCTCGACGACCGCGACACCGCCGCTCAGTACCGGGCCGCCGTCGAGGATTACGTGACCGCCTTCCACGCCGCCGAGACGGAAGCGATACGCAGACGCCGCACCGACTTCTCCAGGGCGGACCAGCAGCGGATCGCGCGCGCTCAGAATCTGTTACGCGTGGCGTCGGATGCCGCCGCGACAGCGCAGGAACGACGGCAGGCCTATGAGTTGGCGCGTCAGGAACTCGAGGGCCTCGTCGTCTTGCCGGCCACCACGCAAGCCGGCATCGAACGAAAGGTATTTGGGGAGTTGGAGGGATGACGACGGCTCCCGGGGCGCCGGCGCCCGAACCCGGCGACGGCCAGGGCCTCGAGGGATACCCGGTGATCCCGCCGCCGCTTCGCGGTCCCATCGCCTTCGACCAGTGCTGGCGGGACCTGACTTTCATCCATTGGCCGGTGCGGCCCGACGCCGTCGAGACGATGTACCCGCCAGGTACCCGGCCCGACGTCTTCGCCGACGGGATGACCTACGTCGGGTTGGTCCCATTCGTCATGGACAGCACCAAAGTTGGCTCGGTTCTACGACTTCCGTACTTCGGCAGCTTCCCGGAGACGAATGTCCGGCTGTATTCGGTCGACGACGCCGGCAGGCATGGCGTGCTGTTCCGGTCGCTGGAGACGGCGCGGCTCGCGGTCGTGCCGGTCACCCGGGTCGGCCTCGGCGTCCCCTACACCTGGGCGAAAATGCGGACGCAACGGCACGGCGACCGCATCACCTATGACAGCGTGCGCCGGTGGCCCCGCCGCGGCCTGCGCAGCCGAATCGAGGTCGCCATCGGCGCCCCGGTGAAACCGACACCGCTGGAAATCTGGCTCACCGCCCGATGGGGCGCGCACACCCGGACCGCCGGCCGCACCTGGTGGATACCGAACGAACACGAAACCTGGCCACTGCACGCGGCCGACGTCGTCGACATGCACGACGAGCTGGTGGTGGCCAGCATGGTTCGCCCCGCGGGAGAGCCGTTGCGGGCGCTGTTCTCGCCCGGCGTGCGCGCCCGTTTCGGCCGCCGCGTCGTCGTCGCATGACCTACGGACAGGTGTAGCCGCCGTCGATCACGACGTCCGAACCGGTCATGTAGCTGGAAGCCTCGCTCGCCAGGTAGAGGTACAGGCCGATCAGTTCTTCGGGGCGGCCGATCCGCCCGAGCGGGATCTTCGGCTCCCACAGCCGGTGATATTCCGTCAACGGCTCCACGAGTTCGGTCAGGATGTAGCCCGGGCTAACGCTGTTGACCCGGATGTTGTGCGGAGCCAACTCCACGGCCATGGCCTTGGTCAGGTGAATCACCGCCGCTTTGGACGTGCAGTAGTGGCCCACTTGTTGCGGCACGTTGATGATGTGGCCCGACATGGAGGCCGTGGTGATGATCGCGCCGCCATGGCCCTGCCGGACCATCGCCCTGGCCGCCGCTTGCGCAGTGAGGAAAACGCCTGTGACATTGGTGCTTTGGATCCGCTCGAATTCTTCGGGCGACATGTCCAGCATCGAGTTCACGGTGATGATGCCGGCGTTGCAGACCGCGATGTCGACGCCACCGAACTCCGCGTTCACCAGCTCCAGCATCTCGGTCACCTGATCGGGTTGGGTCACGTCGCAGCGAACGGGCACGACCTTGCCGTCGCCGTCCGCCGCGATCTCCCGGGCCACCTGTTCCAGGCCCTCGTCTCGCCGCGCCGCGATGGCGACGTCGGCGCCCGCTTGCAGATATGCCTGCGCCACCTTTTTGCCGATGCCGCTGGATGCCCCAGTTACCAGCGCCCGCTTGCCGCGCAGATCAAACAACTTCAAGACGTTCATGCCATATCCCTATCCAGACGAGCGACCTGTAACCGAAACACGTTCTAGTGTGTCCGCCATGGGCAAATTCACCAGGGCAGAAATCGAGCAAGCCGTCGAGAACTACACGCGGGTAGTGGAGGGGTGCAGCGCCTCGGGCGACTGGCGACCGTTCGCCGATCTCTTCACCGAGGATGTCGTCTACACCGAACACCACTACGGGGTGTTTCATGGCCGCGAGGCGGTGCGGGACTGGATCGTCGCGGTTATGGCACCGTTCCCGCACATGCGATTTCCGTCCGACTGGACCGCCTACGACGAAGACAACGACGCGGTCGTCGTGATGATCAAGAATCTGCTCGACCATCCGACGGACCCCAAGGGCGAACCCTTCTGGTTTCCGAACTGGACTCGGCTGGTCTACGCGGGGGACGGGTTGTTCTCCAGCGAGGAGGACATCTACAACCCCAACCGGGATGCGCCCGGGGTGGTGGCCGCCTGGCTGCAGGCCGGCGGCCGGCTCGCGTCCGACGAAATCCTGCAGCCCGGCGCCTGACTAACTGGTCACCGGCTGTCGCCCCCGCCGCCGCGACCGCACGGCCGCCAGCGCCTGCTCCCACGCCAGCATCGTGGCCGCCTTCACGTTGGCCGGCTTCACACTGTCTCTGGACAGCAGCGCGGTCGCGGCCGCCTTCGTGGTCGCCGACGACTTCGACAGATGGCCGGAGTCGAACGGCGGCTGAGGGTCGTATTCGATCGCCAACTGGATCGCCTTGGCCCTACCTTCGCCGCCGATCTCGCCGGCCAGCCACAGCGCCATGTCGAGTCCCGCCGAGACCCCCGCGCAGGTGACGACGTCGCCCTGGTGCACGATTCGCTCGTCGCCCACCGGAACGGCGCCGAAGGCCTTCAGGGCCGGAACGGTCAGCCAGTGCGACGTCGCGCGCCGGCCTTCGAGCAGCCCGGCCGCCGCAAGGATCACCGACCCGGAGCACACCGACGTCGTCCATCGGGCGCTCCGATGCGCCCGCCGCAGCCAGTCCAGCAGCGCCTCGTCGCGGGCATGCACCGGGGTCGACGGGCCGCCCGGCACCAAAATCACGTCGGGCGACGGTGTTTCGGCCAGCGAATGGGTGGCCCCGATGATCAGCACCCCGGAGTCCGCGGTGATCGGCCCCGCCTCGTGCCAGACGAACCGCACCTCGGTGTCCGGCAGATTGCGCAGCACCTCGTACGGGCCGATCATGTCGAGCGCGGTGAATCCCGGATAGGTCACGATCGCGATCTGGTTCATGGTGTCGTCCTTTCGGTTTCAGGCGTCAGTGTCAGGCGAAGGCCTTGCGGTACTGGTCCGGCGGAATGCCGACCCGGCGAAGGAAGTTGCGCCGCATGGTTTCCGCGGTGCCGAAGCCGCAGCGGCTGGCGATCGCGACGACGGTGTCGTCGGTCTCCTCCAACTGACGGCGTGCGGCCTCGGTGCGGATGCGCTCCACGTACTGGCCGGGCGCCTCGCCGACCTCCGCGGTGAACACGCGGGTGAAGTGCCGCGGGCTCATCGCCGCGCGGCGGGCCAGCTCGTCGACGCTGTGCTCGCCGCCCGGTTCCGCCTCGATGGCCTCCTGCACCGCGCGGATCGCGTGGCGTTTGGCGCGCGGCATCCACACCGGCGCCGCGAACTGCGTCTGCCCGCCGGGGCGGCGCAGATACAGCACCAGCCAGCGGGCGACCGTCTGCGCAACCTCGGTGCCGTGGTCGTCCTCGACCAGCGAGAGCGCCAGGTCGATCCCCGCGGTGACACCCGCGGCCGTCCATACGGTGTCCGAGCTGCGGACGAAGATCGGATCGGCGTCGACGTCGATCGCCGGGAACTCACGGGCCAACCGCCCGGCGAAGGCCCAGTGTGTGGTGACCCGCTGCCCGTCCAGCAGGCCCGCCTCGGCCGCCAGGAACGCGCCGGTGCAGACGGTGACCACGCGACGGGCGGTTCCGGCGACGGCCTTGATCCAGCCGATCAGCTCGGCATCCGACCGCGCCGCCTCGACACCTCCGCCGCCGGGCAGCACCACCGTGTCGATCTTCTCGCTCGGGTCGTTCGGGTCCGGCAGCGGCGCCGCGACGAAGCCCAGCCCGGTCGGGGTGGTGATCGCCTGCCCGTCGACGGAGCCCACCACGACGTCGTACCCGCCCCCGGTGAGCAGCGATGCACCGGCGAAGACGTCGTGTGGTCCCACCACGTCGAGCGCCTGCACGCCGGGAAAGCCGGCGATGACGACCTTGCGAGTCATGGACTCAAGTGTTCGGCACGGCCCGGCATGTCGTCTACGCCCTGTAACCCACCAATTAGGACATGGGGACCTGGCCCATGGCGTGCTCGGCGGGCTTGGCAGACTGTCCGCATGGCACAGATAACGTTGCGTGGAAACCCGATCAACACCGTCGGCGAGCTGCCTGCCGTCGGATCCCCGGCGCCGGCCTTCAGCCTGACCGGCGGCGACCTGGGGGCGGTCAGTAGCGACCAGCTTGGCGGTAAAGCCGTGGTGCTCAACATCTTCCCGTCCGTGGACACGCCGGTGTGCGCGGCCAGCGTCCGGACCTTCAACGAGCGCGCCGCCGCCAGCGGGGCCACGGTGGTGTGCGTGTCGAAAGACCTGCCGTTCGCGTTCGCGCGGTTCTGCGGGGCGGAGGGCATCGACAACGTCAAGACGGGCTCGGCGTTCCGCAGCAGCTTCGGCGAGGACTACGGCGTCACCATCAACGACGGCCCGATGGCCGGTCTGCTGGCCCGGGCCATCGTCGTGGTCGGCGCCGACGGGAAGGTCACCTACACCGAGTTGGTCCCCGAGATCGCCCAGGAGCCCAACTACGACGCGGCACTGGCCGCGGCGGGCTGACCCGGTCCGCCGACAGCGTTTTCCCCAGCGCGGGCGTCCAGGCGCTGTTTGCGCGCTGCCAATGTCCGTCGCTGTGAGCTGTTCCAAGGTCGAAGGCGAACAGGTCGTCTTCGACGTCAGGAGTTGCCCGAGCTAACCCCCGGCGACCCGAGTCGGTCCGCGGTGGCCGCCAGCGCTTCGCCGCATCCCGCCCACATCCGCTCGATGATCTCGGCGGCCGGCGGGGTGTCCTGGATCCGCCCTGCCACCTGACCGGTGTTGGCGACGCTGGCGTCCATGTCCCCGTCGAAATACAGCCGCTGCACCCGTTGCAGCGCCGCGGCGCCGTCGCCGGAAGACGTTGCGGTGTCCAGCCTTTCGGCGGCGGCCGTCCGGATCACCCGCATCATGCGTTTGCCGTCGAGGGGGAGGAGCACGGTGGAGGTTTCATCGGCGGCGACGACCGCCCGCTTGAGGTTGCCGTGCACCGGAGAATCCGCCGAGGCCAGCAGCCGCGTGCCCATCTGCACGCCCTCGGCGCCGAGAACGAAGGCGGCCGCCATCGAGCGCGCGTCGCAAATCCCTCCCGCCGCCACGATCGGCACGTCGACCTCGGCCGCCACCAGCGGCAGCAGCACCATGGTCGACGCACCGAATCGGTTCTTGAACCCGCCGCCCTCGACGCCCTCAACCACGAGCCCGTCCACTCCGGCGTCGACCGCTTTCCGGGCCGCAGCGAGGGTGCCCACCACATGGAACACGGTGATGCCGGCATCGTGGAGCCGGCCGATGAACAGCGCCGGATCGCCGGCCGATGTGGTGACGAAACGGATGTCGTTGGCTACCAACAGATCCACGGTGGCCGGGTCGCGGTTCATGATCAGCGCTATGTTCGCGCCCACCGGACGGTCGGTGAGGTCGCGGACTCGCCGCAGGTCGGCCCGGCCCTGCTCGGATGTGGTCTCGATGACGCCCAGCGCGCCCGCGTTGGACACCGCGGCGGCCAGCTGGGCACCGGCGATATAGGTCATCGGCGCCTGAATGATCGGGATGTCGATCCCGGCGGCTGCGCAAACGCGGTTCACTGCGGCGCCGCCGCGGCCGGCGTTCATGAGGCTCGCGGTCCTCGGGGGTCGATGAGGTCGCGGAAGCTCGCAGCGGGGTGGACCGAGGCGCCCAGACCGACTACGCGATCGCTCAGCCCATTGTCGGACGTCACCACCCGAATGTCGTGCGGCTGGGGGTCGGCCTGGACGCGGCGGACGATCTCGTCATCGGCGGAGTTCGCGGCCGCCCGGGGCGCGTACGCGATCTCGATCACCGATGCGGGAATGGCGCTCGACGGTGGCCGCTCGAACACGACCGTCACGCGGTCCCCATGGGTGGCCGCCCATCGGTCGAGGTGCTCCACCAATGCGACCATGGCGCCACCGCGGTCCTTCCACCACCCGTCCGGGCGGCTCCCGATCACGTTCATCCCGTCCACGATCCACCGCACGTCCCCCACGGTAGGGCGAGACCTGACCGCGGCGCGGCAACTTCCGCGGACCGCTGCACGGCCATCACTTCCAGAACAGCCCGATAAGGCTCGCCCCCACCAGTGCCGACAGCATGAGTAATTGAGGCCACGGCCGCCACGGCGCGTCCTGGATGGCGTACGACATTTCTTTGATCGGCGATGTCTGGGGTGGAGCGGCACGCTCGGGCGGTACCGGGCGGTGGAACTGGTGGAAGTACAACTGGATGAGCGTCGCACCGATCCACAATCCGCCAAGGAAACTGACGGAGTCCACACCGCGCCAGAACACGAGCACGGCGATTGCGACGGTGAAGCCCAGCAGCACGCGATCAGAGGCGGTCGTCGCCGAAGCCCTGCCGCTGTATTGCTTGTCCAGCAAGGCGCGACGCCGGCGATACGGCAGCGCGAAAAAGGCGAACTTGACCAGGATGTGCAAACCGAGCGCTACCACAACAACCGTGGCAATGGTGTTGATCATGCTGCCCTCTCGCATTCGGCGCCGCGATTTTCGTTTTTGGAACGGAAAGCGGTTGGTACGGTCACCGATATCAGTTTCCGCTGATGCCGTCGCGATGATGGGACAGGTGAATGACGTCGATAGCCGACACCGATGACCGGGTTGTCTCGCTTGCCCGCGGGATGCGCGACCTGGTGCGCGCCGAGGCCGCAGAATCCGAGCGGGCGCGCACCCTCACCCCGGCGATCATCGACGAGATGTGGGCGAGCGGGCTGATGTCCGCGTTCAACCCAGCCCCCGCGGGAGGTGCGGAACCGTCGTTCACCGAGATGATCGAGACCTGGATCGAAATGGCCTGGCAGGATGGCTCTTTCGGTTGGGTCGGCATCGCCAACCTGCCGTCCTCCTTCGCCGCCGCGGCGTACCTGCCCGACGAGGGTTTCGCCGAGGTGTTCACCGCGCACGACAACCGCGTCACGATGGGCGGCCAATTCTTTCCCAACGGCCAGGGATCCGCCGTCGATGGCGGCTACCTGGTGAGCGGGTCGTGGAACTTCGGCTCGGGCATCGGGCACTCCCAGTACGTCGCGGCCGGGTTCTTTCCCATGGACAACGGCGAAATGCGCTGGATCAGCGAGGGCTTCCCGGAGATGCGGGTCGCGGTGATTCCGCGGGATCAGATCAGCTTCAATGACGGCTGGTTTGTCCAGGGGCTCAAGGGAACCGGCTCCTATGATTACAGCGCCCAGGAGGTGTTCGTGCCGGCGAGCCGCACCTTCGAGCTCTTCGTGCGCGAGCCGTATCGCGGGACGTCGCCGGCCACCCGGATGGGGCTGATGCCGGTCACCGCCGCAGGCCACGCGTCGTGGGCGCTGGGCGTCGCCAAGAGCATGCTCGATGACGTCCAGGAGCTGGCGGCGACGAAGTTCCGGATGAGTGACATGGCTTCGCTGGCCAGCCGCCCGACCTTCCAGAAGGGGCTGGCTCACCACCGCGCAGCCTGGCGGGCCGCTCGGCTGCTGGTGCTCGACGCGTTCACCACCGCCGAGGCCGCGGTGGCCTCGGGGGAGGAGCTGACGCCGTTGCTGCGCGCGGACATGCGGGTGGCGGCGGTGTACGCCACCGACATCGCGCGAAGCTGCGCCGAGTGGGCCCACCTGGTTGCGGGCACCAGCTCGATCCGGGAGGGCACTCGCTTGGAGCGGGCTTTCCGCGACATCTACACCGGGACGCAGCACGCCTTCATCAGTGAGAAAGTCGCCATCGACGTCGCGCAGATCTGGCTCGGCATCATCGACGACCAACCGGGGCTCTGAGTCGCTACTATCAGCGCATGCGCGGCTCAAAGATCCTGATCACCGGCCCGACCGGTCAAATCGCGACCCCCATTGCGCGGGCGTTCGCGGCCGACAACGAGGTATGGGGCATCGCCCGGTTCACCGATCCGGCAGCCCGGGAGGGCCTGGAGAAGGCCGGTGTCCGCTGCGAGCAGGTCAACCTGGCTGCCGGTGACTTCGCGAGTCTGCCAACCGATTTCGAGTACGTCCTTAACCTGGCGGTAGCCAAGAGCGGGAACTGGGACAAGGACCTCGCCGCCAATGCGGAGTCGGTGGGTCTGCTCATGGCGCACTGCCGCGACGCGAAGGCGTTTCTGCATTGTTCGTCGGCCGCCGTCTATGACCCGCCGGACGACAATCCGCGAACCGAGGCCGCCGCCCTCGGCGATAACCACAAGTGTCTGTTTCCCACCTACTCCATCTCCAAGATCGCGGGGGAGGTCGTCGCCCGGTCGATGGCGCGGGCCCTCGGGGTGCCCACCACCATCGCCCGGCTCAACGTCCCCTACGGCGACAACGGCGGGTGGCCGTTCTACCACATGGAGATGATGCTGGCGGGCATCCCGATCCCGGTGCCGCCCGGTGAACCCGCACGCTACAACCCGATTCACGAGGACGACATCATCGCGACCATTCCGAAGCTGCTGGAGGTGGCGTCGGTTCCGGCGACCACCGTCAACTGGTGCGGTGACCAAACGGTCAGCATCCAGGAGTGGTGTGGCTACCTCGGCTCGCTGGTGGGCAAGGAACCGGTTTTCGAGGTGAGCGAGCAGGCGCTGCGCGGCAATCCCACGGACAGCGACCGGATGCATGAGCTCATCGGCGGCACGACGGTCGACTGGCGTGACGGGCTGCGCCGGATGGCGGCCAAGTTCCATCCAGAGTTGGTCGGCGCGTAGGGATTACCGGTGCGCCAAGGACCCGACGCGGCGCAGCGCCTGCGCACCCTCGCGCTGCTCCGCCGCGTCCGCGACCGGATCGATCGGGAGTACGCGCGGCCGCTGGACGTCGAGGCGCTCGCCCGCGACGTGCACATGTCCGCCGGTCACCTGAGCCGCGAGTTCCGCCGCGCCTACGGCGAGTCGCCGTACTTCTATCTGATGACACGGCGCATCGAGCGCGCGATGGCGTTGCTGCGCCGTGGCGACCTGAACGTCACCGACGTGTGTTTCGCCGTCGGCTGCTCCTCGTTGGGCACCTTCAGCACTCGCTTCACCGAACTGGTCGGCGTGCCGCCGAGCACCTACCGGCGCCAGGGGGCCGACGCGCTGGCCGGAATGCCGCCGTGCGTGGCCAAACAGGTGACCAGACCGATCAGGAATCGAGAAGCTCGGGTCACCGGGCCCGCTTAGCCTGACCCCATGGACATCACGATTCACTCCAGCTTCCTGCCACACGACGACCCGGAATCCTCGCTCGCCTTCTACCGCGACACCCTCGGTTTCGAAGTCCGCCTCGACGTCGGAAAGGGCGAGATGCGCTGGATCACCGTGGGACCCCCGAACCAGCCCGACACGTCGATCGTCCTGAATCCGCCGGCCGCCAACCCGGGCATCACCGAAGACGAGCGGCGCACCATCGCCGAGATGATGGCCAAGGGCAGCTACGCCACGTTGCTGTTGGCGACCAAGGACCTCGACCGCACCTTCGAGCAGCTGCAGGCCGGCGACGTCGAGATTGTCCAGGAGCCGACAGAACAGCCGTACGGGCTGCGGGACTGCGCGGTCCGCGATCCCGCGGGCAACCTGATCCGCATCCAAGAGCTGCGCTAGGTAATCGATCCGGTCCGTGCACCGGGCCCAGCTCTAACCTCCGAACGCAAAAGTTCCGAACCTCATGGAGG